>CAYTSJ010000062.1:0-8429 GCA_964440385.1 uncultured Pusillimonas sp.
CTTGAAGATTTTCAGATCGACATCCTGATCGGAGAAGGGCCAGCGGCGCGCAGCGTCAAGATTGACCTGCAACCCTTCACCCTGGTCGGTGCCACCACCCGGGCGGGCATGCTGACTAACCCCTTGCGCGATCGTTTCGGTATTGTGTCGCGCCTCGAGTTCTATAACGTCGCTGACCTGACGCACATCGTCACGCGCAGCGCGCATTTGCTGAATGTCAGCATCACCCCCGACGGTGCGACCGAAATTGCCCGCCGGGCACGCGGCACCCCCCGTATTGCCAACCGGCTGCTGCGTCGGGTACGCGACTATGCTGAAGTGAAATCCAACGGTGTCATCGACGAAAAAACCGCCAGCGCCGCACTGGCCATGCTGGATGTAGACCCGCAAGGGCTCGACCTGATGGACCGCAAACTGCTGGAAGCCATCATCCACAAGTTTGACGGCGGGCCCGTCGGAGTCGACAGTCTGGCTGCGGCCATTGGCGAAGAGCGCGACACCATTGAAGATGTCATCGAGCCTTATTTGATTCAACACGGTTATCTGCAACGCACCCCGCGCGGGCGTATGGCCACCCATACCACCTGGCGGCATCTGGGGTTGGTGCCACCGGCATCGGCGGGCAGTACGCCCGATTTGTTCAACACATGAGCCCGTCTCAGGCACGGGCGTGCCACGTTGAGTTTGCAAGCCAGGTCGGGCAGGCGCATCGCCCATTGGGTCTCAGGTCCACACCCGGGAAGACGCTTAAACCAACTGCCCCAGATTCACACAGCGCAACACCTCTTCACCGTAAGCATCACGTTTGCGTACCCCTACTCCGCTGATATGACCCAGATCTTCCAGCGTTTGCGGACACGCCAAGGCGAGTTCGCGCAGCGTTGCATCATGGAAAATCACGTAAGCAGGCACACCATGACTGCGCGCCACTTCAGCGCGCCAGGCCCGCAAATTCTCGAATCGACGCTGGGCCTCGGGCGGCAGGTCGGGATGAGCCGGCTTGGGTTTGACGACACGGGCCTGCTTTGCCGATTTTTCAGACTCGCGCCGGAACATCAGGGTCGCCTCCCCCTTGAGCACCGGACGGCTGGCGTCTGTCAGGGCCAGCGTCCCGTAGCCCTCATGGTCAACGGCAAGAATGTTCATGGCCAGTAACTGGCGCAACACGCCGCGCCAGGCCTGCTCGGTCAGGTCGGCCCCCACGCCAAAAACCGTCAGGGTGTCATGCTGATTCTGGCGCACGCGATCAGTGAGTTTGCCGCGCAGAATATCAATTAAGTGGCCGCCACCAAAACGCTGGCCGCGCTCGCGCCATAACCGGTACACCGCCGACAACATCTTTTGGGCAGCCACCGTCCCGTCCCAGGCCTGGGGCGGTTCAAGACAAGTGTCGCAGTTTCCGCAAGGTTCGATCTGTTGATCAAAGTACGCCAGCAAGCGCTGTCGCCGGCAATTCACCGTTTCACACAGGCCCAGCATGGCGTCCAGTTGCTGACCCAGCCTGCGCTTGAACGCTTCCTCACCAGGGGACTCATCAATCATGCGCCGCTGCTGCATGACGTCTTGCAGCCCATACGCCAGCCAGGCGGTTGCAGGGGCACCGTCGCGTCCGGCACGCCCGGTTTCCTGGTAGTACCCTTCGACGGATTTAGGCATGTCGATGTGCGCCACAAAGCGAACATCGGGCTTGTCGATACCCATGCCAAAGGCAATGGTGGCTACCATGACGATACCGTCTTCGCGCAAAAACCGGGACTGGTTCCCGGCCCGCTTGGCCGCGCTCAGGCCGGCATGATAGGGCAAGGCCTGAATGCCATGCTCGCACAGAAAATCAGCCGTTTCTTCCACCTTGGCGCGCGACAGGGCATACACCACACCGCAGTCACCTTCATGCTCGTTCTGGATAAACCGTAATAACTGACGCCGCACGTCATTTTTCTCGACGATGCGATAACAGATGTTGGGGCGGTCAAAACTGGAAATGAACTGCTGCGCGTGATCAAGCTGCAGCCGTTGAACGATCTCATGGCGGGTGGCTGTCGTGGCTGTGGCCGTCAGGGCAATGCGTGGCACCTCGGGCCAACGTTCGGCCAGCACCGATAACCCAAGGTATTCAGGTCGAAAGTCATGCCCCCATTGCGACACGCAGTGCGCTTCGTCGATGGCAAACAGGGCAATCTTTCCGCGCGACAACATCTCGAGACAGCGATCCGTCAGCAAACGCTCGGGGGCCACATACAAGACATCGATCTGACCGGCCATGAACGCCAGCTCGACCTGACGCGCCTCGCGCCAATCGAGTGTGGAATTGAGAAAGGCTGCGCGCACGCCCAGTTCCAGCAAGGCGTCTACCTGATCCTGCATCAGGGCAATCAGGGGTGACACCACCACCCCGACGCCGTCGCGTACCAGCGCAGGAATTTGATAGCACAGGGATTTCCCCCCGCCCGTGGGCATGAGCACCAGGGCATCGCCCCCGCCAACAACGTGTTCGACAATGGCCTGCTGGTTGCCCCGGAAGGCGTCGTAACCAAAAACCTGCTGTAGTGTATTGAGGGGGTCGGGGCTTGAAGACATCATTGCATTTTAGTATGAAGAGGCGTTTCAGTTTATTTCCGAGACTTGCCCTACCCCACTCATTCGCGCACACTTTAGCCTATGGAAAAAACCCTGATCAAAGTGCTGGTCGTTGACGATGACCCGGCCTTGCGCCAATTGCTGGCCGACTACCTGAATCGGCATCAGTACGACACCCTGGTCGCCCCCGACAGCCAAGACCTCGAAGCCCGTATCGCCAAGTATGCCCCTGACCTGGTGGTACTCGATCGCATGCTGCCCTCCGGAGATGGCGCTGATGCCTGCCGGCGACTCCGCCAGCAGGGGGAAGACATCCCCGTGATTTTGCTGACCGGCAAAGACGAAACCGTCGATCGCGTTATCGGTCTGGAAGCCGGTGCCGACGATTATCTGGGCAAACCGTTTGACCCGCGCGAACTGCTGGCGCGCATTGAAGCCGTCTTGCGACGCAAAAAAGGGGCCTCGGCACTCGTCAAGGAAAACACCGTCGAGTTCGGCCCATTTCGTTTCGACCCTGTACTGCGCCAACTGTTCAAGGGTAACGACGTTATCAAACTGACCGGGGGTGAAGTTAACCTGCTTGAAGCACTGATACGCAACCCCGGCAAACCGCTGTCACGCGAACGCTTGCTGGCACTGGCACGCGACGATGATGAGGGCGAACGCAATGACCGCGCCATCGATATCGCCATTCTTCGTTTGCGCCGCGCCATCGAAGAAGACCCCAAACAACCCCGCTGGATCCAGACTGTCTGGGGTGTCGGCTACCGGTTCTCACCTTGATGGCACGCCTGCTTGCCGCTTTTCGCTATCTGGTGCCGCGTTCTTTGCGTGCCCGACTGATTCTGCTGACCCTGGGCACATTGCTGGTTGTGCAGGCTGCTACCCTGGCGACCGTTGCCCATATGCGGCAAAAATTTACCGAACAGGTCACGGTCGAAGTCACCGCTACCACCATCCGGACACTACGCCAGTCACTGGCCAAGATTCCTGCCGAACAACGGGCTGATTTCGTCAAGGAAGCTTCGCTCAATGAGTGGCGACTATGGTCACGCACCTTACCGGCCAATGCCCGTCTTGAACGTCAGGGACGACGCGCCAACCGCGCCAGCGCCAGCACCGGCACCGGCGCCACACCGCAAACCGACCGCCCCCAGACCGAAGACTCACAACGTGATAGCGCAACACCCAACGACTTGCGACGTGAACTGCGGCACTTTGTCGATGCCCTTAATGCAAAGCTGGACGATGGCACCCGGGTCGGGCTGTCGCGTGGTGCCGTACCCAGGCTTTACATCTCTCTGCAACCTGACAGCCCTGAGGCCCCCCCACAAGAATGGCTGGTCATACCGCTAGACCAACTCGCGCCACCCGTCAGTACCCTGACATTGCTGGCCTGGCTGGGCGGCATGGGGGGGTTATTGCTGGTGGCCGCCGCATTTTCATGGCACATCACCCGCCCGTTGACCCAGCTTGCCAAAGCGGCCGACCAACTGGCGGCAGGCCAACCCCAACGCGTGACGCCCTCTGGCCCCACCGAAACCCGGGTGCTGGCCGAACGCTTCAACGCCATGCAAGACACCTTGGCCGAGTCTGATACGGTTCGTCGCACCCTGCTGGCCGGGCTGCCTCATGACCTCAAGGGCCCCCTGGCCCGCATGCGGCTGCGCGCTGAAATGATTGACAATGCCGAGGCACAAAACGGCTTCAAAAACGATATTCAGGATATGCAGCGCATGATTAACCAGTTTATTGGTTTTGTGCGCGGCACCGACCCCAGCACCTACCAGTTTGAGCCACTTGACCTGCGAAACTGGCTAGACGAGCAAATTGGCGCATGGGAAAGTACCGGCAGCGATGTTCACCTGACAGGCCTGCCCGATCAACCGGTCAACATCGTGGCAGATCGCCACGCACTGGGCCGGCTGATCGACAACCTGGTCACCAACGCACTAAACCACGCAAAACCCCCGGTAGAAATCAGCCTGAATGTTGACGAGGGGGACGCACGAGTGCGAATCATTGACCACGGCGAAGGTATAGATGCCGAACGTCGTACCGAAGCCCTGAGACCGTTTTCAAGACTCGACACTGCGCGAACCCTGACAGGGTCTGTGGGCCTTGGGCTGGCGTTGTCAGAAGCCATTGCGAAAGCACACCAAGGCTCGCTCACCTTGGGCGATGCCCCCTCTGGCGGACTGGCTATCGATATACGGCTACCCCTGGCCCAACAATAATTACATTTTTAAACGGGGTATTTTGGGGGCCTTGGATACACCGAACATGCGCCAGTAAACCCAGATATTGAAGACCAAGGCTACTGGCAAGGACAACAACGCCGCCCCCAAAATAAGCCGCAAGGTCTCAACCGATGCAGCACCATCCCATATGGTAATGTCATCCAGCACCAGATACGGGAAAAAACTGTAAGCCAACCCGCCCAAAGTCAGCAAAAATATGAACAGTGTCAAAACAAAAGGTAAGGCATTGAGTCGATGACTGGTGTGAATGGTGCGCTGCAGCGTCATCTCGATGGACATAAAACAGATCAAGGTGAATACCCACAACCCTACAACCAGGGTCCATTGGGGGCCATCACTCCAGCGCAGGAAAACCCCTGTATTGGCGAAGGCCAACACCAAAGACACTGCGACTGACCCGGCGGCAGCCCAACGAACCGATTGACGTCCCCACCAGGCTGCACGAATACGCAATTCACCCGGCTCGCGCATGACCAGCCAGGTTGCCCCTAGCAAACTGTAAGCGGCAATTGCACAGACCCCGATAAAACCGGCATACCCAAAGTAGGCCGAACCCGATTCGTAACCCACCACGATCCTTCCCAACAAAGCCCCGTGGGAAAACGCAGTAATCCAGGAGCCCAGGGCAAACGCCAGTGCCCAGCGATTTTGCAACTGTACCGGGGCCCTGACACGCAACTCGAAGGCCGCGGATCGGATCATTACACCGAGACCCAGCAACACCAGAGGCACGTAAAGCGCCGACATGACGCTCCCCCAAGCCTCGGGGAAAGCCGCGACAAAAAGCCCCAAGCCCAACAACAACCAGAACTCATTCGCATCGCGCCAGGGGCTGAGCAATGTCAACATACGCAACCGCAACTCAGGCGAGGCAAAAGGAACCAGACAGCCCACGCCAATATCGAAGCCATCCAGCAAGGTACCCGCAACAATCACGGCGTAAAACAAGCCCATGAACACCAGGGGCATCCAGAATGCCGGGTCTTCGGCTTGTATGCCTAACAAGCCGACCAGTGTGTCAATCATGCGCGCCCCCTTCGACGGGCCACAGGCACTACCCCGTATCGCACCGAATGATTAACCAGCTGAATGAACCCGGCCATGAGTGAAACAAACACCACAACATGACCCACCAAACTGGCAAAAAGCGTATCGACGTCATGATCGACAGCAACGTCTGTCACCGTAATATCGCCGTAAACTACCCAGGGCAGCTGACCGAACCAGACATGAACAACCAGCAAACCCAGCAAAAACCAACCTGCGTATTGAAACAAGGACAATCCGCGCCGCCATCGCTGGGACAATGCCAAGGGCTCAAACTCACGCCCCAACAGGTACAGTAACGTCATCCAGCTTAGAAAAAAAACAGCCGTGGCAAGCAAAACCAGCAAGCGCCAGGACCAGAACGTCAACCCGACCGGCGCGTGCATGCCGTCAAACTTGTCGAGCCCCATCGCCACACCCTCATCATCAACACCAAGAAAGGGCTGTGCCAGACCAGGCAAAGCAAAAGAAACTGAATTTCCAGGCTGATCGGCGTGAGGCAGCGCAAACAGCAGCAGATCAGGGGACTCGCCTGACACCCAATAGGCTGCCGTTGCCGCTGCCTTGGCAGGCTGATAGGCAGCGACCTGCGCTCCGTATACGGCAAGCAAAACAAACAGTAACAAAGAGCCCGCTGCAGACAATGTCAGACCGGCCCTGAACACGGTGCGATCGGCTTCATCAATGACATGATGCAGCGATTGACGCGCGGTCACACCCATCAACAGAAGACCCGCAATCAACAGCGCAAGCACCAGGGCCAAAGCCAGAAAGCCGGCAAAAACCGGGTTGAAAAAGATCTCGTTCCAATCGGTCACCTGATAAACGCCATTGGTCAGCGCTGTGCCTGCCGGCCGTTGCAACCAACCCAGCAGCATCAGTATCCACATCACCGACAACGTCGTACCCACGGCAACCAGCACCACCATCAGTGTGTGTGCAGATTCTGACATGCGCCGTTGACCAAACAGCATCGGTCCGAGAAAACAGCTTTTGAACACAAAAACGGTCAACAACGTGATAGCCAGGAGCGGACTCGCAACATTGCCGATTTTGCTCATCAAACCCGGCCAAAGACTGCCAAACTGCAAAAAGACGGGGACTGCAGCAGCCATGACCATAATGACCGCCAGCGCAAAAACACGAACCCAAAACCGGTACGCAGTGACGTAGCGCAGCTGCGACCCGCCACGGCCACGCAACTTGAAATAGACCAGCACCCAGGCCAGACCGGTCTGGGTCAGCAGGAACAAGCCAAGAAAGCCCAGACTCAAATAGAACTGGGTTTGGGACAGCCAAAGTGGCGAATTTGTCATGATCTACCAAAAATAGGGGCCGTGTAATGCTAACCGCGGACAGGACGACAGGCAAATACTCAGGAACGTGGCAAAATGCCTGTTTTGATCCTGCACCTTTTGTACCGCGCTATTGCGCCCGTTTTTATGACGACAGAATCCAGCTCCCAGGCCCCATCGAACTTCCTGCGCACCATCATTGACAATGATCTTGCCAATAACCGCTTTGCCACCAAACGATGGGCAGGCAGACCCGGCCCTGCAGCAGTTCAGCAGAAGGGTGAACCTGATGTCGCCAGAATACGCACACGCTTCCCCCCCGAACCCAACGGCTACCTGCATATCGGTCATGCCAAAAGCATTTGCCTGAACTTCGGGCTGGCGTCTGATTACCAGGGGGCTTGCCACCTTCGATTCGACGACACCAACCCCGAAAAAGAAGATACCGAATATGTTGAAGCCATTATCGACACGGTCGAATGGCTGGGGTTCAGCTGGGAGCACGGCAGCGAATCGAACCTGTATTACGCCAGCGACTACTTCGATACGATGTATGCCTTTGCGCAGGCACTGGTCAAAGGGGGCTATGCCTATGTCGACCAACAAAGCCCCGACGAAATGCGCGCTACACGCGGCACCCTGACCGAGAAAGGGCAAAATTCCCCCTGGCGTGATCGCCCGGCCTCGGAATCTTTGCAGCTTCTGCAAGAAATGCGCGAAGGTGCGCACCCTGATGGCAGCATGGCCCTGCGCGCCAAAATCGATATGGGCTCGCCTAATATGAACATGCGCGACCCGGTGCTGTACCGTATCCGGCATGCGTCTCACCATCGGACCGCAGACGCCTGGTGCATTTACCCGATGTATACCTTTGCGCACCCCATTGAAGATGCCCTTGAAGGGATCACCCACAGCATTTGCACCCTCGAATTTGAAGATCAACGCCCGTTTTATGACTGGGTGCTGGCACGTCTGGTTGAACTGGGTGAACTCGCTGAACCCCTTCCTCACCAGTACGAATTTGCACGTCTGAATCTCAGTTATGTCGTGACCAGCAAGCGCAAGCTGCTGGAACTGGTACGCGAAGGCCATGTCAACGGCTGGGACGACCCCCGCCTGCCGACGTTGGCCGGCTTGCGCCGTCGTGGCTACACCCCCTCGGCTATCCGGTTGTTTTGCGAGCGTCTGGGGGTGTCGAAAGCCGATTCACGTATCGATTACAGCATTCTTGAGCAAGCCCTGCGCGACG
>CAYTSJ010000063.1:0-8349 GCA_964440385.1 uncultured Pusillimonas sp.
ATACGGAAAAATTCCATGATCTTGAAACCTGAGTCGTTGTTATCGGTTTGGCGTTGTCGTGATTAGTCTTTCGGCTTCCAGATCTGGCCGATGGATACGGTTTGCAGCTTGCGCTTGCGGCCATACCAGAGGTTCACGATGGCACGAACGCCGACTACGGATGAGAACATGGATGTCAGGATGCCCAGACAATGCACGACAGCAAAGCCGCGTACCGGGCCACTACCGAAGGCCAGCAGGGCCAGACCAACAATCAGGGTCGTCAGGTTGGAGTCAAGAATAGTTGACCATGCGCGCTCGAAACCAATGTGAATGGCTTGCTGCGGGGGTAAACCTGCCCGTAGTTCTTCGCGAATACGTTCGTTGATAAGAACGTTGGAGTCAATGGCCATGCCCAGGGTCAGGGCAATCGCGGCAATGCCAGGCAGTGTTAGTGTGGCTTGCAGCATGGACAGTGCGGCAAACAGCAGCAACACGTTGAAGGTCAGACCCAGGGTCGAAAAAATACCGAACATGCGGTAATACACAATGATGAACAGGGCCAGGGCGATGAAGCCGTAGAGGGTTGAATAGAAACCCATCTGGATGTTTTCTGCGCCCAGGCTAGGCCCAATGGTGCGCTCTTCAATGATGTTCATTGGCGCTGCCAGAGAACCTGCACGCAGCAGCAAGGCCACATCGGCCGCCTCCTGGGCCGTCATACTGCCCGTGATTTGCACTTGACCGCCAGGGATCTCGCTGCGAATGACCGGTGCCGTGACGACCTGGCCTTTGCCTTTTTCGAATAGCAAAATGGCCATGCGTTTGTTGATGTTGTCACGGGTGACATCCCGGAAAATACGGGCCCCCTTGGTGTCAAGCGTCAAGTTCACTGAAGGTTGCTGGGTTTGTTGGTCACGACCCGGCTGGGCATCTTGAAGATTCTCGCCGGTCAGGATGACCTGGCGGCGCAGTAACAAGGGTCTGCCATCAGCGTCTTCATAGCGTTCAAGCCCGAAAGGTACAGTGCCGGCAGCCAGGGCATTTTGTGCCGACTGCGAGTCATCGACCATGCGGATTTCGAGGGTAGCGGTGCGGCCCAGAATTTCTTTGGCCTTGGCCACATCTTGCACACCAGGAAGCTGAACCACAATACGATCGGCCCCCTGCTGCTGGATGACGGGTTCCGCGACCCCCAATTCATTGATCCGGTTGTGTAATGTGGTGATGTTTTGTTTCAGCGCGTTGTTTTGTACGTCTTTGACCGCGTTTTCTGTCAGGCGTGCGGTAAAGATTTCAGCATCACCGACGGTCGATGGGGTAAAAGCCAGTTCCGGCATACGGCTGCGCAAGGCATTGATGGCCGCTTCACGGTTGGCTGCGTTGGCAAAACGGGCCACAACAGACAGGCCACTGCGCTCGACGCCAGTTGTTTCGATGCGATTTTCACGAAGCAGACTGCGCACGTCGTTTGACATGGTGTCGTAGCGCGCGGTCAGTGCGCCTTGCATGTCAACTTGCAGCAGGAAGTGGACCCCCCCGCGCAAATCAAGCCCAAGGTACATGGGGTGGGCACCCAGCGCCGTCAGCCATGAGGGTGATGCCGGAAGCAGGTTCAACGCGATGGTGTAACCCGGGTCGGCGGGGTCGGCATTGAACGCTTTCTCGATGATGTCTTTGGCTTTAAGTTGGGTATCGGTCGAGTCAAAACGGATACGAACTGTGCCTACGGGGCCATTCTGTTCAAAGAATGCGCCGGTTGATGAAATACCCTGTTCTTGCAGCAGGGTTTGGGCGCGCTGCAGGGTGTTGAAATCGACTTTGACCGATGTTTTTGCCCCGGCGATCTGTACCGCCGGCGATTCGCCGAAAAAGTTGGGCAGCGTGTAAACAAGCCCGATGATGACGGCGACAAGGACTGTCAGATACTTCCAGAGAGGGTAACGATTCATGGCAGATCGATCAAATACGCAGAATTAAGCCCCGGCGGGTCGCACGGGGCCGGGGCCACAGGGCAGGCAAAGTTACAGCGACTTGATGGTGCCTTTAGGCAACACAGCGGTAACGGCAACGCGTTGGACAGTGACTTCAACCGGTTTGTCGGCCAGGTCGGCGACTTCTACCGTGATGTAGCTGTCGGTGACTTTGGTGACCTTGCCCAACATTCCGCCCGAGGTGATGACTTCGTCGCCCTTGGCCAGGTTGGCCACCATGTTGCGGTGTTCTTTCTGACGCTTCATTTGGGGGCGGATCATCAGGAAGTACAAGATGACGAACATCAGAATGATAGGCAGCATACCCATCAGTGCATTTCCTTCAGCGGGGGCTTGGGCAACGATGTGTGACACAGTGTCAAGGGCGGACATTCAAGAGCTCCTGAATTTTTATAAGTTAATTTTCTATTGTAGCGATATCTGTTCAACTGATGCCGCGAGCACGATCTTCATGGAATTTGGCCCGCCATTGGGCAAAGGTCCCCGTCTCGATCGCCTCGCGCATTTCCTTCATGATTTGCAGGTAAAAGTGCAGGTTATGAAGCGTATTCAAACGTGAGCCTGTGATTTCATTGGCTTTTTGAAGATGGTGCAAGTAAGCGCGTGAGAAATGGCTGCAGGTATGGCAGGTGCAACTGGGGTCAAGCGGGCGGGTGTCATCCCGGTAACGGGCATTGCGAATCTTCACATCACCATAGCGGGTAAATAACCAGCCGTTGCGGGCATTACGCGTGGGCATGACGCAATCAAACATGTCGATGCCTTTGCTGACGCCTTCAACCAGATCTTCCGGTGTGCCAACCCCCATCAGATAGCGAGGCGCATCTTGGGGTAGCCGAGGCGCCACATGGCTCAGGATGCGGAGCATGTCTTCTTTGGGTTCACCGACTGACAGGCCCCCGATGGCATAGCCATGGAAACCGATGTCGGTCAGCCCGGCCAACGACTCGTCGCGTAAAGATTCAAACATCCCCCCCTGAACAATACCGAACAGCGCGTTCGGGTTTTCCAGCGCATCGAAGGCTTCACGCGAACGTTTGGCCCAGCGCAGTGACATGCGCATTGACTTGGCGGCTTCTTCGGCGGTGGCGGGTCTGCCGTCAATTTCGTAAGGTGTGCACTCGTCGAACACCATGGCGATGTCCGAGTTCAGGGAACGCTGAATACGCATGGACTCTTCCGGGGTCAGGAACAGGCGGGCCCCATCAATCGGGGAGGCGAACTTGACGCCTTCCTCAGTGATTTTGCGCAGGCCATTCAAACTGAAAACCTGGAAGCCGCCCGAGTCGGTCAGGATAGGTTTGTTCCACTGCATGAAACCATGCAGTCCCCCGTGCTTTTCCATGATTTCAGTGCCGGGGCGTAGCCAAAGGTGGAAGGTGTTACCCAACACAATCTGGGAGCCAATTTCTTCGAGTTCGTGCGGCAGCATGGCTTTGACGCTGCCATACGTGCCCACGGGCATGAAAATGGGCGTTTGCACCACCCCGTGATTAAGGGTGATCTGACCACGGCGAGCGTCGCCGTCTGTCTTGAGAAGTTTGAAATCCAGGCCAGTCATTTAAGGGGGCTTTCTATAAACATGGCATCGCCATAACTGAAGAAGCGGTAGCGCTGTGCCACCGCGTGGGCGTAGGCCTGCCGGATAGGGGTCATGCCCGCGAGGGCAGAGACCAACATCATCAGGGTTGATTTGGGCAGGTGAAAATTGGTGATCAGGGCGTCAACGAAATGGAATCTGTAGCCGGGTGTGATGAACAGATTGGTATCGCCATTCAGTTCGGTAACGGGGGTCTGCTGTGCCAGCAGGGCGGCCGCAGACTCCAGAGATCGTACGCTGGTTGTGCCGACCGCAATGACCCGTCCGCCTTGTTCGCGGGCGTGTCTGATTTTTTCGATGACATCGGCACCGACACTGAACCGCTCGAAGTGCATTTTATGCTCGCTGAGCTTATCAACCCGAACGGGCTGGAATGTACCGGCGCCGACGTGCAGGGTGACGAAACATAGGTCGACCCCCATTTGGGTCAACCTGGCCAGCATCTCTTCATCAAAATGCAAACCGGCGGTGGGTGCGGCGACGGCGCCGGGCCATTGTGCATAAACGGTTTGGTACCTGGCATCGTCTTCGGTGTCGGCGCCATGGTCAATGTAAGGGGGCAGAGGGGTCGAGCCGTGCTTTTCGAGTAACGCCAGCGCATCATCAGGAAATTCGATCTCAAAGAGGGCATCGTCCCGTCCGGTGACGGTCAGAGACAGTTGGTCGTTGATGTGCAGGACGGTGCCGGGCTTGGGCGACTTGCTGGCTTTGATGTGTGCCAATGCCTGACGATGCCCGGTGACACGTTCGATCAGTATTTCGATTTTTCCGCCGCTGGCCTTGTGGCCAAAAAGCCGCGCCTTGATGACCTTGGTATTGTTGAAGACCAACACGTCGTGGGGTCGCAATAGCTTGGGCAAGTCAGCGAAAAGTCGATCGTGAAGGTCGCCTTGGCGATCAAGATGCAGTAGCCGGCTGGCGCTGCGTTGGGCCGCGGGTTTTTGGGCGATGAGTTCAGGCGGGAGTTCGTAGTCGAAATCGGACAGTTGCAGGTCTGGGTTCACAGCAATTTCAGCAGTAGCTTCCAAAAGGGCCAACGTTCTATTTTAAGTGCTTGTGTCAAAATTGCAGGCATGCCCGGTTTAAAGCGCTTTTCGGTATGCTAGCGTCTCGCGGGTCTTCGGTCTGACCAGGTTTGTGAAAGGTGCGATACATGGGTTTCGGTTTTGATGTAGGTTTAGGTCGTTTGCGGTCTTGGGTTGTCGCGGCTGGCGTAGTGGCGGGCGTATTTTTCGGTATGACAACCCAGGCAACGGCTCAGGGTATTCCGCCTGAATTACAAGCGGCATGGCGTGCGACACGCCTGTCTGAAAACGAAGTGTCTATCGTTGTGCAAGAGCTTGATGGCCCTCGCCTGGTCAGCATTAACCCCGATCAGCCTCGCAATCCGGCTTCAGTCATGAAAATGGTGACGACCTGGACGGCGCTTTCGGGCTTAGGTCCAGAGTACCGCTGGCGTACCGCATTCTATGCTGAAGGTGATGGTCGTCCTGATGCCCAGGGCAGCTTGCGCGGTCCGCTTTATCTCAAGGCGTCGGGTGATCCTTTGCTTAGCGTGCAAGAGCTCTGGTCACTGCTGCGAGAATTACGTTTGCGCGGCATCAAGAATTTGTCTGAAGTGGTGATTGACCGGTCAGTTTTTGGTCGGGTCAGTATCGACCCGGGGGCCTTCGATGGTGCTGCTGATCGTCCTTATAACGCCAGTCCGGATGCTTTGGTGGTTGGTCTTGGCGCCGTTCGCTTGTCATTCCAGCCCGACGCCGCAGCGCGTAAATGGGTGCCTGTCATCGATCCGCCGTCGCGTCACATCAAGGTGACGGGCGAAGTTGCCTGGACGGATCAGGCATGCCCTGGCTCCCCCAGCGTGGGTACGTCCATCATGGCAACCGGGGGCGGTGCGACGATACAAGTGTCGGGGTCGGCGGCCGGCTCGTGCGGAGAATTCAGTGTTTATCGCCTGGCACTGTCGCAACCGGCGCACTTTGAAACCGTCTTTCGCCAGATCTGGACTGAGCTGGGGGGTACTTTGGCCAAGGACATCCGCGACGGTGTCACCCCCGCACGCGCAACACTCGTGGCCTGGCACGATTCCGAATCCTTGTCGGACATGATCCGGCATGTCAACAAGTTCAGTAACAACGTTATGGCCCGTTTGTTGCTGCTGACACTGGGTGCTGAAGAGGTCGGGCGAGGGGCGACACCGCAAACCGGGGCACAGGCCGCCATGCGTGTGCTGCAAAGTCAGGGGGTAGACACCCGGGGCTGGATGATTGACAACGGCGCAGGCTTGTCGCGAGAAGCGCGCCTGACTGCATCGGGTCTGGCCAGCATGCTGCATGCGGCCTGGAAATCACCCATGATGCCCGAGTTCATGTCTTCGCTGGCGATTAGTGGTGTAGATGGAACCGTCAAGCGTCGTCTTCGCAGCGACGAGGCGCGTGGCCGTGCTCATCTCAAAACGGGGACGTTGCGCGATGTAAGGGCGATTGCCGGGTATGTGCTGGGGGCCAGCGGCAAACGTTACCTGGTGGTCAGTATGGCCAACAGCGAGCGCTCGACAGCCATCAGAGCCTTTGATGATGCCCTTATTTCCTGGCTCAGCGAGCGTTGATCCTGAAACCCCTCTGGTTATCCGATTTTCAAAATTCAACCGCAGGAACCTGTTATGCCCATACATGAAATTCGTCACCCCCTGATCCGTCACAAACTGGGTCTGATGCGACGTGCCGATCTCAGTACCAAGAATTTTCGCGAGATGTCGCAAGAAATTGCCGCCTTGCTGACCTACGAGGCGACCAAAGATTTACCCCTTGAGTCTCACACCATACAAGGCTGGTGTGGCGACGTTAATGTTGAAAAGCTGGCCGGCAAGAAAGTGACCGTCGTGCCTATCTTGCGCGCGGGTATCGGCATGCTTGACGGTGTGCTGACTCTGGTTCCCGGGGCCAAAGTCAGCGCGGTAGGTATTGCCCGTAACGAAGAAACTTTGCAGGCCCAAACCTATCTTGAACGTTTGGCGGGTTCTCTTGACCAGCGCCTGGCACTGATTGTCGACCCTATGCTGGCGACCGGAGGCTCTATGGTGGCCACGATCGACATGCTTAAAAAAGCCGGTGCCGTGAATATTCGTGCCCTGGTGCTGGTGGCTGCCCCCGAGGGTATCCGTGCCGTCGAGTCCTCGCACCCGGATGTCCACATCTACACTGCCTCCATCGACAGCCACCTTAATGAAGACGGTTATATCATCCCCGGTTTGGGCGATGCCGGTGATCGTATTTTCGGTACCCGCCAAAAAGGGGACTAAGGTGTCGCTGGCGCGCTGATTGCGTTAGTATGGAGCTTGATTATTCACCTGCTCAAGGAGAGTTACATGTCTGATAAAGATCTTAAGGCGAAAGAAGAGGACTTCATTGAAGATGTCAAAGAAAGTCTTGATGATGCCGAGCGTTTGCTGCGCGAGGCCGCTGAACTGACAGGTGACAAAGCCGTCCAGATGCGCGAGCGTGCGCTTGAGTCTTTGCGCCGTACCCGGCAGGCGCTTTACGAAACGCAAGATGCCATGCTCGACCGTGGTCGTCGTGCCGTTACAGCCACTGACCAATACGTTCACGAGAAGCCTTGGCAAGCGATTGGCCTGGCGGGCCTGACCGGGTTGCTTTTAGGCATTCTCATCAGCCGTCGTTAATTCAGGCTGAATGACGAATGGCTTTGCGTCAATCTGTGGGTGATCTTGGTGCCACGTTTGTAACGGCAGTTCGAACCCGCCTTGAACTTTTCTCTCTCGAGGCGCAAGACCAACGTTCCCGATTGCTGCGCCTCGTAGCGTTGGCCCTGGGTGCACTGATGTGCCTGGTGCTTGCGCTTTGTATTTTTACGCTGCTGGTGGCCCTGTATTTTTGGCCCACCGAATACCGCTACATGGCGTTGGCGCTTTTGGCTATTTTGTACGCCTTGGCCGGGGTGGCGATGTTGCTCAGGGTTCGCAGTGCCCTGGTCAACGAACCACCGCCGTTCTCTGCCACGCTCGATGAACTACGCCGCGATGCCGCCCTGCTTGACCGTTTGCGAGCACCCGTTCGTACGCCTCGTCGCGATGATGCTGACCGGTCTGCCTCTGAATCGGGTCACCATGGCTAAGAAAATTTCCCGTGCCGAAGCGCGCGAACTGCGTCTTGAGCTGTTGCGGGCGCGTGCGGCCATCGAGCGTCAGAATCTGCGCAAGTATTCAGGGCAGGTGGCCGACGATATTGCCCCCGGGAACCTGCTCAAGGGGCTCTTGCCGTCAGGTCTTGGTGAGCTCGGTCGGGGGGGCGCTGTCGATGTTCTGGCGCAAGGTGCCGGCTTGCTGGCCAGGTATCCCTTTTTGCTTTCGGCATTCACAGGCCTTTTATCCAGACGCGGCCGATCCGGTCGTCAGTGGCTTGGCGTGGTGGTGGGGGCGGTGCTGGGCTGGCAAGCCTTGCGTCTCGTACGTCAGCAAAAAAAAAGGCGTTGAGGCTTTCAACGCCGACCCGGGTGGGGCGGGTATAAGGGCTTGCCCTTGACACTTTACAACCCCAAGGTGTCCCACAAGGCATCCATACGTTGTTTGACCTGGGCATCCATACTGATTGGGGTGCCCCATTCACGTTGTGTTTCGCCATCCCATTTGTTGGTGGCATCCAGCCCCATCTTGCCACCCAGACCAGACACCGGTGACGCAAAGTCGAGGTAGTCAATCGGTGTATTTTCAACCAGCACCGTATCGCGGACCGGGTCCATGCGGGTGGTCATGGC
>CAYTSJ010000064.1:0-8287 GCA_964440385.1 uncultured Pusillimonas sp.
CAACCTTGGGACCGCTGTCAGAAACCAGGACGGTTGAGTAACCTGTCGGACAAGTGCATGGGCCGGTTCGAGGGTTAGCGGCCATGGCAACGCAACCCGTTACAGAGTTAACTGAAAAACCGCCCCCGCCTTTTCCTCCTGCCGATCGCCACAGGTAGCTTCGACACACCAGCAAACCGCCAAATTGCTCACGAACAACCAGACCATTCTCGGGACAGGAAGTTTGTTCAATAGCTTGCTGGCCCAACCACAAGTTCGACTGCGAACGTAGCGCGGTACCCGATGAGATCACTCCGGATACCGACAAGGTCGATGCAAACTGCGGATCACGGGTATCCCCGACTTTAAGGTAAGGGAAGCTTGCAGCGCCTGTCTGGTTGATCGCCAAAGCAACCGTACCCGCAGGCAGTAATGGCATCGCAGGATCTGGCGGATTGGTGTAACTGAAAGAGGCACCCGCAACGCGAGTGGTATCAGCGTGCGTCACCATCCCCCCCTGCCCTTTTGCAGCCATCAGCCATGACGCAAGCACTGACTCGTTACGATGACCACTGACAAAAGCATCCAACGCTGAGGTGACATAGATCAGGGCCTCAACAGCACACGCTTCACCCGGGCACACCCCACGACGTAGCACCCTGACAGCAACGCGCAAATCGCGGCCATAAACCTCGGGATAACCTGCAGACAACGCGCCGTCTTGTTTGAGCTCGGCCAACGTGGGTGCACGCCAGTCTGCATAGCCATGGCCCGAAAGATCTGAGTCAGAGACGGCTGCCCTGAGAGAGTCGGCATAACGGACGAGGTAAGTGGCAAGGCCCCCTTTGACCCCCTCCATCCAGGCTGCAACCGCCTCTGCCGAGGCCTCATTGGCTCGGCGCACCAGCGCATCTGAGGCCCAGACCGCAAGCAAGGTTGTGATTAACAGCGCGACGATAAGCTCAAACAGGGCAAAGCCGCGTTGACTGTCGTATTCGCGTTGCCGTCCGACCATGACCGCCTCAGCTTGCCGTAAAGATAAAGGTATTGACATCCCCCCGGGTACATAACGCCTCGGTCGCCAACGCGCTGTACACAGTGCCGCTGTCTTTGATGACAGTATCCTCTACTTTCATGGTGTCGCTGACGCGCTGTAAGACCGATGCAATTGCAGGGCAAGCCACATGATTGACATTGGTCAGGGTAATGGAGAAACCCGCGCCCATGTCGGCTGGGCCGACAATGACCTCGCCCGCCTTGCCAAGACCATGTAGCACCTTTGTACTGGCATCAACCCCGGACACCGAAAAAACACTGGAATCCCTGACCAGATTAGCGAAATTTGATGTCGCAATGGTTGAATAAGGTTCACTTGAACCATTGGGCGCATTCACTTTGGTTTGCAAGACAAAGCGGCTTAGCGCCTCTCCGACCTTGGGTACTTTATTTTCAATGACATAGCTGCCAACTGCAGGTATGCCGATAATCGCCAACAATAAAATAATGGCGGTCACGATGGACACCTCGACCAGCGAGAAACCCTTTTGTCGAGCGGGCTGGCGAAACACTGGACGATATAACAATTGCGATGACATGGACTGCCCTCCTTGGAAATTGCCCGCCTTATTGGCTGGCATAAAAAATCATCAATGCACGACGAAGCTCGTCAATGGCCATGTAATGCCATAGACCCAACCCAAGCAAAGAAGCGACGCAGCACAACAACATGACCCAGCGGGCTGCCGCAGCCTGTTTCCCGACCGTTTGCATGAAATGCCCAGCCAGACGCGATTTGCATAAACCCAGTGCCGCAACCAGACCTCGCGTGACCGACATGTCTTGCAAGTACCAATACAGAGAACGGTCGAACAACCCGGTATCAAAAGTGGCAGCACCAACCCATCCACGATCAATGCGTTCAGTCATTAGTCTCAAATGCCACAGGCTCCAGCGTGAACCGCCCCGACTAAGCAACGCAATCGCGGTACGCAGTTGCGTTGACCCCGCCTCGTTTTGATTCAAAACAACGTGCAAGACGGACAGAAAACGAATTGCAGCCACACACCTGTACAAACGCCAAAACAGGACGGGTTCCAGCCAGCGACGCAACGGCCCCACCAAATTGGAAAAGCTCCAGGCAGCAAGGACCAGGCATCCCGTTATCCAGACGATCACCCAACCCCACCAAGCTGAAACCCATGCTGAAAATGCAAAAAGCTGGCGGGTTGCTGCCCCGTAGTAGGCAGACGGAACCGAACTAAAAACGTCCTGTAAACGAGGGACCGTAAAAACAGGCACCAGCAAAACCATGGCGACCCAGACCAGCAAGGCTGCCAGCGCAGTCGCCAGCGTGCTGATGAGCACCTCGCTAGACTGCTTGACAAGCCGCTGGGCCTGTGAAAGATCGGCCAACGTGTCAATCAAGGACGCATTTCCGGATAGTTGCGCGACCCTCACAATCACTAACTCATTCTCAGGGAACGTGCCACGCCAAGTGGCATACAGATCTCCTCCGGCCATTGGATAGGCCCGCGCCCATTGCGCCGACAAGCGTCCTCGGGTGGTACGCGGCCCATAGCGATGCGCATCTTGCTCGAAGATATCTTTAAGGGTGCGATGGCCGGCCACGGAACGCATGAAATCAGAAAGGTATTCGAAATAATCAGCGCGCTGGCGACGAAATGACCAAACATCAAACAGATTGCGCAACCCATGTAATTGCTGCAGTGGACGATCAAACCGGGGCATCAGACATGTCCCCCGGGAAATGGACGACGTGCGTGTGCCAGGTGTTGAAATGCCTGGAATCGGCGTTCGGCGTCAAACAGGTCAACCTGCCCGGCCGCAACCTTAAAGGCGGCGCAAGACCAGGTAGAAACCATGCATCCAATATCTGACTCAGCGTTGCCATGGACCAGATCAAGAGGAAGAAAGCCGCTGGTATCCGCCAGGCGAATACTGGCCAGATATCCTGGATGTGTGCCGGGTTCAAAACACTCGGCAATCACTGTACGACCGGTATAACCAGCCAGCGTGGGATGCCCTTTCGCCTGACACACAGCACACCCTTCTTCATTGCGAAATCTGACACCCTCGAATCGATCGCCCAGTACCTGACGGGCATCATCAAGTATGGCTTTCGAGGCAAATGTTTCGAACCGAAGCTGTTTACACGCCTGAGTGAAATCAACGGCACAATGCGGACAAAGACTTGGCACCAGCGCTTGATAAACCACGAGTTTGAGAATTCCGGGCGTGGCGAGGAAGTCCCGGGGAACACCGACGACAGAGGATGCGAGCCGCTCGGGCACCAGCAATGCTGACGGTGCATGGGTGGTGGTATAAACATTCACCCCCGAGCTGGCCAGATCCATGAAAGCCTCACCGGTCTCCCGATCTCGCACCTCACCCAGCAGTACATCTGTCATTGCAGAACGCTTCAAAGCGCGCAATTTGGCTGAAAATCCGTCGTGATGTGATTTGGCAGGATCTCGACTAATGGTGTTTTGCACCGCGCCAGGTATGAAATATTCGACGGGATCCTCAAGCGTCATCACCTTGCGATCAGGCGGTAGTGAAGCAATCTGGGAAGCCAGGGTGGTCGACTTGCCAGAGCCCACCGTACCGGCAAATACCACTGCGCCCCCATCGGTCGCCATACAACGCTCAATCATCCGGGCCTGATGAGACAGATAGCCCAACGCTTCCAGAGAGCCTGATTCCCGCGCACGAGTTCGGTCGAGCAAACGCAAACAGACGCTCGGACCACGTTCAGAAGCCATGGACGCCCATCGCAACAAAATACTGCGCCCATCGACCGTACGTACAAGCGCACCTTGCTGCTCGATGGTAGGATCGAACACAGCGCCGTTACCTCCTCGAATATCCATCCAGGCCACTGCCAGCATCTCGGAAAGCGTCGTGGTCGGTATACGTCGAAACCGCTCGGGGGCGATATAACGTCCCTGCAGGGTGAACCTGACTTCTGAATCAGCCTGATCAAGATGGACATTGAAGTGCACATCGCTGGCACCGTGACGCACGCCCCACTCGACCATGTCCTGGAACGCACCCGCCAACGCTGGTACAGACTCGACAGACTTTGGATGACCTGACTCAAGTGCCGCCCCCGTCCACTGATGACGCGCAATAGACAGCAGCAAAGGGCCGGCCAACACATAACGCTGAGGCTGGGCAAGGCGTTTTCCTGCCTGGATCACGCGACGTGCCAGCTCGTCAGCCTGATCGCTTCCAACATGTTCGGCCAAGGCAAGAATGGCAACAGAACCATCAACGAGCTCGACAGGACATAACCTGGCAGCCAACTTTTCGACGCCCAACTCAACACTCAAGGAGTGATGGATAGGGGGCTGCACCAGGTGCAAGTCATCAGCACTGGCGATGGTGACGGCATGAGTGTGGTCGAAACGACTGTCGGGATACGACACATCGCTGAGGCGATACCCGGAAAACCGGAAATCAAGATGCCATGGCGCTTTCATCATGCCTAGTCTCCGTGGTCTGTTAAGTTCAGGCATAGTTCAAACCGCTGCTCTTTTTCTTCAAATGTCGCGCAGCGTGGGTTGAGCGATTTCAATCGCAAGGTCACCGCGGAATTTCGTCCCACGGGACCCGCTCTGCCTTTAAGGAAAACATAAGATTGACCATACCAGGACACCTCGGCCAAAAGCTGTTGCCCCACCCCATAAATCGCAACCAGCCTTGGATCCGAACGGCCCTCCCCCTGGTTCCGTTCTCTTGATGAGACCTGCTGAGTCTCTTTAGACGCATTGGACAAGGTCTTTTGCAGGCGGGACAACGCCAACTCAGCATCCAGTCGCATCAGCTCACGTACGAGCATTTGATCCTTGGGAAGATCATGCTGAAGTATCGCCGGGGCTTGATCTTGCCTATCCGGCGTCGAAGCCTCTGCCGTGTGTGACGACATAAAAGACACACCGATCACCAGACTCATGAGTCGCCCAAACATCCGCCGACTCAAGCTTGAGGCCCTGAGTACCCCGTCAACAACGCTAGATTTGCCATTCATAGCGCTCTCCCTGACCGGATAAATGAAGACGACTCTTTAACAATGTCGGCTGATCAAGCGCCTTGACTGTCAATGTCAACTTTTTCCAGCGTACTCCGGCAAGATTCGCCAGTAACAAACTGTAAGATCGCAAAGGACCATCGACGTGCAATTGCCGTCGCTGGTAAAGCCTGAACTTTGCTGGCTTGGCTACGGCCAACCCTTGACGATCAACGGGTGCGCTGATCACCACCTCTGTTGCCGGAGTGGCTTTCAAGGTCACAAAAGCAGCACTGATTTGCTGCAAACTGCTCAGCCACATACGATCTGACCTGTGAGCATCATCCAGAATGCTCTGGGACAGCACCACGGTGGATTGATCGACAAGCCACTCGGCTTCAACCGAATTAACATCCGGAAAGTGCAGACGCCAACTGGCTGGTGCCTGCGCAATAAAGCCCTGATTATCAGCCTCACGATAGACGCGCCGGTAGATCGCATTACAACGCCAATGAATGCTGTGCGGTAAACAGTCGATCTGGCTCAGTTGCCATCCGACCAGCGAAACCGGTACTTGATGGATCGAATCCAGCAAGCGCTGCATCCCGACCACGCCATGGATATGAATGCCCTGTGCTAATGCATTTCGTGACTGCTCCCACGCCTGCCATTGCTCAACGGCACTCAGGGGTTCAGGGCCAGCCTTGGTAAAGCCGAACAAATCACGCCAGTCTTCGCTCGACCAGAACACTCCCCCGAGTACAAGGCACAGCAGCAACAAGCCCAAGATACGGGCAATGCCCCGGTAATGCCGAACTCGCCACAGCAAAGCACGCTTGTCAACAACCCGAGACAAATCCTCTGGCCCCTGAACGAGGTGTACCGCACTCCTTTGATCAATAACACGCGCATGCGCATAGGCGGATTGCAACTCCGCCATGATGGCCGTTGCCTCATGGGGATTACTGAAGAGCAAGTCTGTGCGTGCAACCACCGCCCCTTCATGAACACCGACAAGCCACCATATATCGGGCTCAAGACAAACCAGCATGATGACGGTTCCGGCGGGATGCAAGATCGCCACAGCTTGCGCGGCTGAATAATAAACTTCGCTTTTTTGACGATAGTCTGGCGGCAGGCGCACCAGCCCCATCGCCGCCGTATGCTCGGAGGCAACGACCGCGTGACTCGCACCATACTTGCGCGCATTGACAACAGCTTGCTGGCGTAAATTGCCACCGAGCAATGGCAACCAATCCATACCGAACACCAGATTAATACCATTGACCCTCACTACCCGGACCCCATCGATTGACATGATCAGAAACCCTCCTCGACCTGGGCCGTGATAATGATCACCGTCTTGAGTGCCTGGGCGGCCGCGCGATCACTTCCGCCAAAAATCATCGGCATTCCCGGGTTCAACCGACGCGTATCAATTTCCTCTTGAGTCCGGTCAAAACCGGATACCAACACAGGTTGACCAGGCTGCAATACCAGCTGTTGTACCGTGCCGTTGCCATCAATAGTGACTTGCTGTAATTGCAATGGATTAGCCGCATCTCCGAATGTCACTGACTTGAGGGGTTGAGCCACTGTATTGTCATAGGCCATAGACAGCAAAATCTGCCCGTTCTCTTGTGCATCAGGCACTAAAGTCAGCAAAGAACCCACGGTTTCCTCTTTCTGGCTGACCGATACAGTGGGCAAGCTGCTGTCAACGCCATGACCTAATGCCGTGGTCTGAACCTTGTCGATATACGAGAATGTGGTTCTGACGGCATGCGTTACCGGACGCCTGTTCAAGGTCAGTACCGGCACACTGCTGCGCCTGACAACCTGACCCACCTGCCCCAGCGCCTTGATCATGGCCTCGGATCCTTTAAACGGACCATCGGCCAAGGCCACGCCCAGGTTCGCTGCCTCTGCCAACGCTGAGCCGGCAGAGGCAGCAGAAGCAGCCATACGGGCACTGGTAAAGACCAGATCCCAGTCAAAGCCTGCCTCTGCATTGTCGCGACTGACAAGTGTCACCTCTTCAAAAACCAGACGGATACGGCGTGTCAATGCCAGATTTTCATGTTCAAGATAAGACGCAATTTGTCTCAATACATCGGGCGTATCTGTGACGACAACCAATGCACTGGCACCTTCCTGAGCCACAGCGATGCCTGCACGCGTCAGAAAAGGCTCAATACGAGCTTTGATAACGCTCATCAAGTCAACTTTGGTGGTTTGCAGGCGTGTATTGGAACTGCTGGCAAAACCTTGCTCCTGACCACTGCGATTTGCCCCCAATGACGCTTCTGATTGCGCGGCCTGAGCTAACGCACGGATATTAAAAATGCGCGTTTCAGTGCGGTAAAACTCGATTCGCCCTTGTTCGTAACGCCAGCTGACGCCCAAAGAGGCGCCGATGCGGTCAAGGATCTGCGACAACGGTTTTGATTCATCATTGAAAGAAACTGCCGAATCAGACAGAACGGCCCCTGCGCCTGACGTGTTATCAGACCCGGCCAACCGCGGAATGAAACGCTCTTGGGGCAGTAGCGCCTCGGGTTTGACATGCACAGGTATACCCGTCGCTTTTGAAATGCGTTGAGCAATCACTGGCAATGGTTTTGGCTCTGAAGAAAACACCAAGGTGGTCTTGACGTCAGCCCTCAGGGCAAGCGGCAAAGTGACCTCGCGAGACAAGGGTAATGGCCGCCCCACAAGCCATGGACGATCCACCTGTTGTGCCGCCCGTCGCACCATATCGTCGGAAACCTGACCCTTGAAGTGGACGTATTGTTCATCCACCGCTTCTTGGGCCTGACTGATCGACGCTGTAATTTGCGCCAATCTTTCTTGCAATGCACAACCAGAAAGCGCAAAGGGCAGGCACACCCCCGACATCAGTAGCAACGCTCTCATGAGGCCACCACTGGCGCTGCAGCCTTGTTACAGGCTTGTGCATAGGGCACTACCCTGAGTACCTTGTTCGAATAAAAACAGGGTTGTAAGGGTCGATCAGCCAACTCGGTCGATGAAACCAGCGCTTGTACAGCATCAACAAAAGGCAAATCAAAACTTGCGGCACCGATAATGGGAATATCGACATCAACCATCCAGTGCTCAGGGCCAAAGTCCCACCCGGAAGCAACGGCCCATCGAGCAAGGACCTGGCGCAAATTACCGTCAACCCGGCTAACGGTAAAGGTATTTTGAAAGGAAGTGAGAGGTTCCGGTTTCGCCGAAACGGCAGGCTCTTCGACAGAGGCTGTTTGCGTCTTCAGC
>CAYTSJ010000065.1:0-8167 GCA_964440385.1 uncultured Pusillimonas sp.
CGCCGCCTGACGAAACCAGGCGGCCAATGGCACGATGGCAGGCAACGGCATGACACGACGATCATCGCGCAACCGCGTCGAAAGTTCAGCCAGCAAACGACGCGCATGGCGGTTGTTAACCGTCAACACGAGCGTTCGCTGGCTATCAAATGACAGCAATTGCGTCAGGTCAGCAGAACCCAGCGCACCCAAATCAGTTACAGTATTTGGCATGACCGCGACCCAGATGAGAAAACGGCAGTTTACCGTGACCCGGGCAGTGTCCACGGCGCCCTCAAGAATATTCTGTCGTGCTCACAGACCGCGTGGCGCATGACAAACACAGTATGAAAACCACTGAAAGCAGTGACATTAATATCTTGGATCAAGTCCCATTGATTCGCGAGTTTCTGGAAGCCTTGTGGCTTGAAGATGGACTGGCCCAGAATACTTTGCAGGCCTATCGTCGCGACCTGAAGACCTTCGCCCAGTGGTTAACGAAATCCTGCGGAAAAAGCCTGCCAGAAGCCCAGACCGCTGACATTCAAGCCTGGTTTGCAGCATTTCACTCTGAATCCAAAGCCACAACAGCCAATCGACGCCTGGCGACACTGCGGCGTTTTTTTATTTGGGCTCGACGGCAGAATCATGTTGACCATGACCCTTGCCTGTCACTGAAAAGTGCCAAACAACCGGCAAGATTCCCTAAAACGCTGTCTGAACATCAGGTTGACGCCCTGCTGAACGCGCCCAACGTGAATGACAGCCTTGGCCTGCGCGACCGCGCCATGCTTGAAACCCTGTATGCCACGGGTTTACGCGTCAGCGAGCTGGTTTTGCTGAAATTACTCGAGGTCAATCTTGACGAAGGCGTGCTTCGTGTTGTGATGGGCAAAGGCGGCAAAGACCGCCTGGTCCCGTTGGGGGGGGAAGCTGTCCATTGGCTGGAACGTTACCTGAAAGAATCTCGGCCGGTACTTTTGGGACCCAGACGCAGTGATGCCTTGTTTGTCACTGCGCGCAACGGCGCACCCATGACCCGCCAGTCATTCTGGCTGATCGTCAAGAAATATGCGCTGCACGCAGGCATAAATACCCCGTTGTCACCGCATGTTTTGCGCCATGCCTTTGCAACCCACTTGCTAAACCATGGTGCAGACCTGAGAGTGGTGCAGATGCTGCTGGGTCATGCCGATATTTCGACCACCCAGATTTACACCCACGTGGCGCGCGAACGACTGAAAACCCTGCATGCCAGGCACCACCCCCGAGGATAAAACCTTTTATTCGAAAATGAACTGTTCCAGTTCACAAACATTATTGTCTTCCAGAACCACTTCTTCGCCGTCACTGAAGACGCCCTTGAAGTCAAACTTGCAACCGCCTGTGCCATCATCCACATCAATCACGATGGAACTGCCCGGTTTGACTTTTTGGCCAGCCAGAATATTTTCTTCCCAGTCCGCCACATTAACGCGCGACGCATAGAAACCCACAAGGGTAACGCCGGTTTTATTGAGCACTTCAACACGGCGGTCTGCAGCCGTCGCAGTGGCTGAACCCAAAGCTGCTGCGGCAACAACCAAAGAAAGACAAATCGAACGAAATTTGAACATGACAAAACCTGTAAATGAGGATCGAATAATTAAGGAATAATGGCTCGAAAATCAGATCTCGAGCGCCCGAGATGATACCGGCTTCGATCTTGTATTTATAGAGTTTGAACAGGCTTTTTGAAATTATTCCTAAATGCTGTTGCAATTCGCCACTGTCTTGCACATTGAGCGACTTGACGGATTAGCCATCGCCGTTTTGAGGTGCAGCAGCAGAGGCGCAACCCGGACACGTCATCATGCAAAACTTTAATGATCAGAATTAAATACGCTCGATTGCCGCACCACATGGCGAACAGTACACTGCCCTGACGTTTTTTCAATACATTTCGTGCCCATCAAAGACACGCAATCTGGCGTTGGACAAACCAGAAGTTCATCTTGACCGGCGCGCCTTCGCGCAAGACTACGCCTGGTCAAGCACTGATTTCCATCTGTAAGCGAGCAAGAATGGCCATTTCAAACCCGCCCGGCTATCAAACGGGCAGCGTCACCACAAAAAGCGGCGCCTCCATCCATTTCCAGCATTTTCATCGAACCCATAGCGAACTATGTATCGTACTGCTCCATTCGCTGGCGATGGACCATACATTCTGGCGTCTGGTTGCTCCAACACTGGCTAAAGACGTGTCGGTCGTTTGTATTGACGTTCGTGGACACGGTCAATCGGGTAAACCGCAAGGCCCTTACTCCATTGCCCTTTTTGCCCAAGACGTCAAAGCCGTTATCGACGCGCTGGGTTACAAAAAAGTCCTCGTTGCCGGCGCTTCAATGGGGGGCTGTATTTCTCTTCAATTTGCCCTTGATTACCCTGAACTGAGCGCGGGATTGGGGCTCTTCGACACGACCTCGTGGTATGGCCCAAAGGCGCCTGAAGACTGGAAAGAAAGAGCAAACAAGGCACGCACCGACGGCTTCGCCAGCATGGCGAAATTCCAGACAACCCGCTGGTTTGGTGACGAATTCAGAGCACGTAACCCGGCACTGGTACAAGAATGCATTGACATCTTTGTCGCCAATGACCTTGAGGCTTATTGTGCGACGTGCGAGGCCATGGGTGCCTTCAACGTCCAAAACCGGCTGTCTCAAATCAACATCCCCACAGCCATCCTGGTTGGCGCCGATGACTACGCCACACCCGTCGAGATGGCCCAACACTTGCACAACTCGATATCCGGTTCTTCACTCAAGGTCATTCCTCAAGCCCGCCACCTCACTCCGCTAGAAACGCCGCACGTCATTATCGAGACGCTCGTGCAACTTCTGAGTCTGATTGAGACAGCGAGCAAAAGCTAGCCCGGCAGTACCCATGGCTCACAACAGATGAGCCTCTGCAAAACAGGAGACTTAACGTGGTTCCCTTCGAATATTTAACGCCTCACACTCTGGATGAAGCAATAAGCTTGTTAGACCCTGAAGACCCTGACATTCGTCCGGTGAGCGGTGGTACTGCGGTCATGCTGATGATGAAAGCCGGTGTGCTGCGACCCACCCGCCTTATAAGCCTGCGTCACCTTGACGAGCGTCACAGACAGATACATGTTGATGGCGAGGGCGCCCTGCACATTGGCGGCATGGCCACCCTGTCTTCTATTGAACACTCTCCTCTGGTCCGCAGTGGCTGGCCGGTTCTTACCAAAGCCTTCCATGCGCTGTCCAATGTCAGGGTAAGAAACGTCGCCATGATCGGGGGCAATCTGGCGCATGGCGATCCGCATATGGACATGCCTCCCGTACTGTCTGCGCTGGGCGCACGGGTCATTGCCATAGGCCCGCGTGGCAGCCGCGAAATCGCGGTAGAAAACCTGTATGTCGGTTACTACGAAACGGTACTGGAAAGAAACGAACTGATTGCAGAAGTCATCGTACCGCCTGCTCACGGAGCCCGCAGTGCATACCATAAAGTGACAACACGTTCGGCACATGATTGGCCCGCCCTGGGTCTGGCGGTATCACTGACACTGAAAGGTTCGCTTATTGATCGAGCCAATGTGATCATCGGCGCGGCTACCGACCGCCCGACCCGGCTGCTTGACGCAGAAGCCATGCTTCGCGGTGCTGAACCTACCGAAGACTTGCTTAAAAAGGCAGGCCTGGCCGCAAGTGATTCGCTGGATATCGTCAGCGACACACACGGTTCCGCCGACTATAAAAAGCATCTGCTCAGCATCTATCTTGGCCGCGCAGTACGCACAGCCATGAACACTTCGAAGGAGGACCATCCTCATGACGCGCATTGACAGCGGGGTACACGCACAACAGTGGACGCAAATCGGCAAGTCCCGGCCCCGTATTGAATCGCGGGCCAAAGTCACCGGACGCGCCGAGTACATCCATAACCTTGCACTGCCCGGCATGCTGCATGCCAAAATCCTGCGCAGTACGGTTGCCCATGGCCGCATCGTCTCGATTCATACAGAAGAGGCTAAAGCCTTGGCGGGTGTTCATGCCGTGATCACCTCAGAAGACATTTTGAACGTCATTCCCGCGCCCTATTACGGTCCGGCTTTCCACGACCAGCCCATACTGGCCATTGGCAAGGTTCATTACGTCAGAGAACCCGTTGCGGTTGTACTGTCACGCGACCCCTATGTTGCCGAAGAAGCCTTGCATCTCATTCAGGTCGAGTACGAAGAGCTTCCTGCGGTCTTCAATGAAGTGGAAGCCGCCACTTCCAAGGTCTTTGTCCACGAGGCACTCAAACCCGCCGGCACCTTCCCCGATTTAAAACACCTGGACGGCAAGAAAGAGACCAACGTCGCACTTGATTTTCGCGTACGGCGTGGCGATGTCAGCCAGGCCTTTGCCGAAGCAGACCATGTATTCGAGCACACCTTCCGGACTCAACAGGTAATGCATACACCGCTTGAGCCCATGGTTTCGTTAGCCGAGCTGAAAGACGGTGGTCTGACCATTCATACGGCGTCACAAAGTCCGTCATTCGTGCGCCTTGAAATCGCCCGTTTGTTAAGCTGGCCTGAAAGCAAGGTTCGCGTTCGCACTGCCCTGCTGGGCGGGGGGTTCGGCGCCAAGCTTTACATCAAGCTGGAAGCCCTTGCTGCGGCCCTGTCCCTGATCAGCAAGCTACCCGTTCGGGTGGCACTGACGATGGAAGAACAGTTCTACACCATTACCAAACACGCCACGACATTCCGGATAAAGACCGCCGTCACCAAAGAAGGTCGCATCACAGGGCGGGAATGTGAAGTGTGGTGGAATGGCGGTGCTTTCGCAGATATCGGGCCTCGCGTCACCCAAAAATCCGGCTTCACGGCCGCTGGTCCCTACGACATCGAGAACGTGTCTATCGATTCTTACCAGGTCTACACAAACCTGCCGCCTGCCGGCGCGTTTCGTGGCTTTGGAATCACACAAATGGTATGGGCGTATGAAAGTCAGGCAGACATCATCGCCAGGTCGTTGAATATCGACCCCGTGGAATTTCGTCGCATCAATCTACTGCGAAACGGCAGACCACATGCGACCGGCACCCTCATGAAAGACGCTGCGCTAATCGAGTCGCTTGACTGCGTTGCCGAGCGTATGAACTGGAGCAAACCCTTTGACCACGGCTCTAACACCATCCGCCGCGGGCGTGGCATTGGTATTGGTTTCAAAGCACTGGTTGCGCCAACCACATCCATGGCCATCGTGAACCTGTCCGCCGATGGCAGCTGCTTTGTCCATACCAGTACTGTTGACATGGGCCAAGGCTCCGATACCTTGATGACCATGATCGCCGCCGAAGTGCTCGGGCTTGACCCGGCCAAGGTTCGAGTGGTTCATCCCGACACGGATGTGACGCCTTACGACATGGCAACACTGGGGTCCAGATCTACCTTTCATATGGGACATGCGGTGCGATTGGCCGCAGAAGATGCCTTGCACAAAATGCGCGCTTTGGCCCAAGAACAGGGCCTGGCAGAAGATGCCCCGCTTGATGCGGCCAAGCTCTTGTTGCGTCGTTACGGGATGCAGGCGGGCAACATCATCGGCATTGGCAGCTTTATGCCCGACTATATCTCGCCCGACAAAAACACCGGTCAATCGGAAAACATTACGCCCAACTGGATGATAGGAGCAACCGGCGTCGAGGTTGAGGTTGATACCGAGACTGGCAAGTTTCGTATTACCCGACTCGAAAATGTCGGTGATGTGGGTACAGCACTTAACCCGGAAATTGTCAGGACACAGCTTGCCAGTGCTGCGATCATGCAAATTGGTGCCACCTTGTACGAAGAGATGGACTTTGACGAGCAAGGGCAATTACGCAACGCCTCATTTGCGGAATACAAAATCCCCAGCATTCATGACGTCCCGCAAAATATCCATACCGAAATCATTGATGCCTACCAGCATAACGGCCCTTTCGGCGCAAAAGGGGTCGGCGAAACCGGTTGTTACGGCGTGGCCTCCGCCGTTGCCGCAGCCATCGAAGATGCTGTCGGAGTACGTCTGACCAGCCTGCCCATGAAATACGAAGCCGTCTGCCGCGCACTGCACGGACACTCGGCCACCTGAATCTGGAGACACCATGTCTAGTACAACCATGAATATCAGCCTCACCCTGAACGGCAGAAAGGTTCACACAACCGTTCAAACACATCAAACGGCACTCGATGTCTTGCGTAACGAGTTTTCCCTTTTCGGAGCCCGCGAAAGCTGCGGACAAGGGTTGTGTGGTTGCTGCACGCTGATCGTCGATGGTCAAAGCGTGAGCGGATGCCTTTACCTGGCTCCGGCGCTTGACGGATGCACCGTAGAAACCATCGAGAACCTGGATGCCGACGGCGACCTGCACCCTGTTCAGCAAGCCTTTATCGATTGCGGCGCATTTCAATGTGGCTTTTGCACATCGGGCTTTGTACTGATGAGCAAACAGCTACTGGAATCGAACCCTGACCCTACTGAAACCGACATACGAAATTACTTGTCCGGCAACCTGTGCCGATGTGCTGCGTACCCTGAAATCATAGAAGCGGTGCTCCTGGCCGCCAAACGCATGAATAATGCAGGTCAAGAGGCTTAAACAATGGAACTGACAGGCCAGCAAATCCTTACCTTACCCGTTGAAAAAGTATGGGACGCTCTGAACGATCCGGCTGTTTTACAACAATGCATCCCAGGCTGCGATAGCTTTGAGGCGACAGGTGATCATCACTACAAGATCGTCATGACCGCAACGGTCGGGCCTATCAAAGCCAAATTTACCGGCAAACTTCTGCTGTCAGACATCAAACCCCCGAACGCTTATACGCTGCAGTTTGAAGGGTCGGGCGGCGCAGCCGGCGCTGGCAAGGGGGTTGCGAAAGTGCAGTTAGACCGTCATGAAGAAGGCACTTTATTACAGTACACCGTCAGTGCTTCGGTCTCAGGCCGCTTGTCCCAGGTAGGCGCCCGTCTGATTGATGGCGTCGCAAAGAAAATGGCGGACCAGTTTTTTACCCGGTTTAAAGAGACCCTTGAACCCAAGGTTGAAATCGCCGAAAAACTGGGTGATGCCCCGCAGCCCCAGACCGCGACCAAGCCCGAAACCATGCCTGCTGGCAACGGACTCAAGTGGGCGATCATTGCGGCAATCGCGTTGATTGCAGCCGGCTTGGCCGTTTCACTCAGCTGACTTGATGTGATTACCCCCAGACCTGACGCCATTGATGACCCACAACGTATAAGGCTGCGATGCAATTACTGAATGACTCCTCCAACCCACCAGCGGGCCATTACTCGTCAGCGGTCATACACAAGGGCTTTGTATTCCTGTCGGGCGTTCTGCCGCCGCCAGGCCTGGCAAGTGACTTTGAACAAGAAACGCTATTGGCTCTTGAAGCGTGCAAACGAATTCTTTTACAAACCGGTTGCAACATCAATGATGTGGTGCAATGCACGGCCTACATCGTCGGGGTAGAAAACTGGCCAAGGTTCAACGCCGTCTATGCCAGTTTTTTTGAGGCCCATAAACCGGCACGTACTGTGGTTCCGGTGCAAGAGTTGCACCATGGCTGCCTGGTTGAGGTTCAGATGATTGCGGCGATTGATCAGCAAAACAGCTTCAAAAACACAGATCAGTAAAGAAACCAATCTATACGGTTCGAATATCTGTAAGTACCATCAGGTTTTTTCCAGTCGGTATCTGTAAGTACCGTCCTTGATACCGACAACATACCGTCGCTATCAATCAACTACCGTACATGGGTATAGACGTAAAAAAACCCGCTATGCCAGTAAACATGCGGGTTTCAATACGTTTGGAGACTTATGTATTATGACGTCTGGCGTCTCCGACAGGAATCACAGGCTTTTAATAATCAAACACTTACAATAACTAAAATTAACAATACCCACACAAATGCCTACATTTTTTACGTCCAAATCTTTTTTACTCAATTGACGTAAAGCTCTTATGCAAGGGAAGTAACGTGGGTTGCATCTATCTGATGTAATCCCTGGGTAACTGAATTCGGCTCACCAGCTCCGGCAGTTTCCTCTTGCCTATTTCCGTCGGCCGACGGATCACCGAAACAGGATTTCATCATGCTTGCCTTAAATATTTTGGGTGCCACTAATCGTGCGCGTCC
>CAYTSJ010000066.1:0-8164 GCA_964440385.1 uncultured Pusillimonas sp.
CCATTTCTGCAGTTGCCTTGGGCGATATCGCTCTGCTGATGTCCCAGGTCTCTTTAGGGGTTCTGCTCAACATCGAAGGTTTTCTCGCTCCCATACGTAAAGGGGCAGCAAAACTGGTGTTGCATATACAGCAAGCGTCTCGTGTTTACGCCGAAAACGGTGTTGTTACTGTCTAGTCGCGTTGTAGTTCATGTTCTCGCACGGGTCAATTTACACCCGATGCATACTTAATACCGCTTGGGCCAAAGGCTCAATCACACAAGAGGCACATTATGGCTTTCTTCAAAAAAGGCAAAGAAAAACGCAAGTTCACCCAGCAAAACCCGCTGTTCAAGCGTCGCAAGTTCTGCCGCTTTACAGCTGCCGGTATCGATCAGGTTGATTACAAAGACCTCGACACCCTGCGTGATTTCATTCAGGAAAACGGCAAGATCATCCCCGCACGCCTCACCGGCACCCGGGCAATTTACCAGCGTCAGCTCGACTCCGCGATCAAGCGTGCGCGCTTCCTGGCCTTGTTGCCTTACACCGACAACCATAACTAATCCGAGGCTATAGTCATGCAAGTTATTCTGCTCGAAAAAGTCAGCAACCTGGGTAACCTCGGTGATGTCGTTCGTGTGCGCGACGGCTTTGCCCGTAACTACCTGATCCCTCAAAAGATTGCTCGCCGTGCTACTGAAGCGGCTTTGAAAGAATTTGAAGTTCGTCGCGCTGAACTTGAAAAGCAACAGGCCGAGCGCCTGGCTGCTGCTCAGGCAACCGGTGAGAAGCTCAACAACTTCCAATTGAAAATGTCCCAGAAAGCGGGTGTTGACGGTCGCCTGTTTGGCTCCGTGACCACCATGGATATCGCCGCTGCATTGCAAGAAGCCGGTTTCTCGGTCGTCAAGTCGCAGGTTCGCCTGCCCGACGGTGCCATCAAGGCCGTCGGCGAGTTCCCCGCGCAGGTTGCCCTGCACGCCGACGTTGTGGTTGAAATCACCATCAACGTTCTGGGTGAAATGGTCTGATCACCGTTACGGTATCAACCTTGCCTGCCATGGTACATTTCACCAGCGCGTGAAGTGCCTGGCCCCAAGAAAAAAGCCGGTTTACGCCGGCTTTTTTCATTGTCGTTTCATTCTGGATTGCAGTCGTGGAAATTCAACAACCAACTGGTGATAAACAGCTCGATTATTTACGTATGCCGCCACACTCTATAGAAGCCGAGCAGTCGGTGCTGGGCGGGCTTTTGCTCGACAACGCGGCCTTTGACCGTATTACCGATGTGGTTGGTGAAGATGACTTCTACCGTTTTGACCACAAAATCATCTGGCAACACATTACCCGGCTGATTGGTCTGGCTCGACCTGCCGACGTTGTGACGGTGTACGAGTCGCTTTCCAGTGCGGCCAAGGGTGAAGAAGTAGGCGGCTTGGCCTACCTGAATGCGTTGGCGCACAATACACCTTCTGCGGCCAATATCCGTCGTTACGCCGAAATTGTGCGTGAACGTTCAATGTTGCGCAAACTGGTCTCTGTGGCTGATGAAATTGCCGCGGCCGCCTTCAATCCGCAAGGTAAAGAAGCGCGCCAGTTGCTGGATGAGGCGGAATCACGCGTTTTTCAGATTGCGCAGGAAGGGGCGCGTGGTGCGACCGGGTTTCAGGAAATCCAGCCCTTGCTCACCCAGGTGGTTGAGCGTATTGACGAACTCTATCACCGTGAGGGTGGGTCGGATATTACCGGTGTTCCTACCGGTTTTAATGATCTTGACCGCATGACGTCAGGCTTGCAGGCGGGTGATTTGATCATTGTGGCAGGTCGTCCTTCCATGGGTAAGACGTCGTTTTCAATGAATATCGGTGAGCATGTCGCCATTGAGCAGGGCTTGCCTGTCGCTGTCTTTTCGATGGAAATGGGTGCGGTACAGTTGGCGATGCGTATGGTGGGGTCGGTGGGCATGCTGGATCAGCATCGGATGCGTACCGGAAAACTGACCGCTGAAGACTGGCCACGCCTGACCCATGCGGTTCAGCAGGTTCAGGAAGCGCAAATCTACATTGACGAAACCCCGGCACTCAGCTCCATGGAAGTGCGCGCCCGGGCTCGTCGTCTGGCCCGACAGTGTGGCCAGTTGGGTCTGATCATTATCGACTACATGCAGTTGATGTCAGCCAATTCGGCAGGTGAGAACCGTGCGACAGAAATTTCAGAAATCAGCCGTTCGCTCAAGGGGCTGGCCAAAGAGCTCAATTGCCCCTTGATTGCCTTGTCACAGCTGAACCGCAGCCTCGAGCAACGCCCGAATAAACGGCCTGTCATGAGTGACTTGCGCGAGTCGGGGGCGATTGAACAAGACGCTGACCTGATTTTGTTTATTTATCGTGACGAGGTGTACAACCCTGATTCGCCTGACAAAGGTACGGCCGAAATCATTATCGGTAAACAGCGTAACGGCCCGATTGGTACGGTGCGTCTGACGTTCCAGGGGGCCAGCACACGCTTCCTGAATTTCACCTCAGGGCTATAAAGCGTCAGGATGGCGTAGTTGTGGTCATGGCTAACGCCATGTCAAAAGCAGCCTTTAAAGATCCGGCATCGGCAATGCCTTTGCCGGCAATGTCAAAGGCTGTGCCATGGTCAACGCTGGTACGAATGAACGGCAAACCGACCGTTACGTTGACCCCTTCATCGACCCCCAGATATTTAACTGGAATCAGCCCCTGGTCGTGGTATTGGGCGACAACAATGTCGAATTCCCCCCGGCGCGCCCGCATGAAAATCGTGTCGCCTGGCCATGGGCCTGTTGCATCAATACCTTCGGCTCTGGCTTGTGCGATAGCCGGTTCGATAATGTCTGTTTCCTCATGACCGAACTTGCCGTTTTCGCCAGCGTGAGGGTTCAGCCCCGCAACGGCGACCCGTGGCTTTGCGATGCCGGCGTGCAGGCAGGCCCTGTGTGCCAGACGCAGCGTCTCCAGTTCCTTCTCGATGGTCAAGCTTGGGCTGACTTGTGACAAAGGGATATGGATGGTCACCAGAATAACGCGCAGCTCTTTGTTGGCCAGCATCATGGCAAAGTGTTTGGTGCCTGTGCGGTCAGCCAGAATTTCAGTGTGGCCGGGGTAATCAATGCCGCCCAGTTGCATGGCGGCCTTGTTCAACGGTGCCGTGACGACGGCGCGCAACTTTCCGGCTAAAGCGTCATCGGTGGCGTGGCACACATACGCGTAGGCCGCTTGACCGGCACTGGCGTTCAGTACTCCCGGCTCAAGGGTTGAAGGCAGATCGGGATGACAGCTAATGACAGCAGTGGTACCGGTGGGTAGCGGCCAGCGAACCTCATCCAGCGATGCGCATCCTTTGAAATTCAGGCGAGATTGCAACCCCAGTGCATCACGTGTGCGCTCAAGAATGCCTGTGTCACCATAAACAACGACAGGCGCGTCAGTGCGTTCGAGCAAGAGTCGAACCACAATTTCAGGGCCGATCCCGGCGGCATCACCCAGAGTGATACCGACCGGTTTCGAGCCGTCAACGGAAGGGTGCGTTGCCATGGCGGTTTTATAACGCTTCGCTGGCGTAGTCAGCCAGGCGCGAACGCTCGCCACGCTGCAAGGTAATGTGCCCGGCATGAGGCCAGCCCTTGAAGCGGTCTACCACGTAAGTCAACCCTGAGCTGGCTTCCGTCAGGTAGGGCGTGTCGATTTGCGCAATATTGCCCAGACACACGATTTTTGTACCTGGCCCTGCACGTGTCACCAGCGTTTTCATCTGCTTGGGCGTCAGGTTCTGGGCTTCGTCGATAATCAGATATTTGTTCAGGAAAGTACGGCCCCGCATGAAGTTCATGGACTTGACCTTGATACGCGAACGGATCAGTTCCATGGTGGCATTGCGAGCGTTTTCCGTGCTGTTTCCGCCGCTGTACCCAGGGGTGCCTGCACCCAGATGAAGCACCTCGAGATTGTCTTCCAGCGCCCCCATCCAGGGCAGCATTTTTTCTTCTTCAGTGCCCGGCAAGAAGCCAATGTCATCACCGACGGGAACCGTGGCGCGGGTGATGATGATTTCTGTGTAGCGTCGGGTTTCAAGGGTTTGTGTCAGCCCGGCAGCCAGCGCCAGCAGGGTTTTGCCTGTACCGGCCTGACCCAGCAGCGATACAAAGTCGCAGTCAGGGTTCATCAGCAAATTCAGTGCGAAATTTTGCTCTCTGTTCCGGGCGGTGACGCCCCAGACGTTGTTTTTGCCGTGGCTGTAATCGCGCAAGGTGGCCAGTACAGCGCTCTTGCCAGTGACTTCCCTGACTTGTGCGTACAGGGGCAAGTCGCCTTCCAGATAAACGAATTCGTTGACAATCAGCTGGGCACATAAAGGCCCTTTGATACGGTAATAGGTGATGCCACCTTCTTGCCATGATTCGACATCTTTGCCGTGCTGTGTCCAGAAATTGTCCGGCAGGGGGGTAACGCCTTCGTACAGCAGGTCAGAATCGTCGATAACATGGTCGTTGAAGTAGTCCTCAGCACGCAAGCCCAGGGTCAGGGCCTTGAGTCGCATGTTGATGTCTTTGGAAACCAGCACGACCTGGCGGTCAGGGTAGACCGTTTGCAACGCGTGCACTACGCCCAGAATGATGTTGTCAGCCTTGCCAGTGGGCAATGCGATGGGTAGCTCAGATTGCAGGGCTGTGGTCTGAAAATGCAATGTGCCGCGCGCCTCATCATTGCCCAGGGTGTCCAGCTGCAAGCCCTCTGACAGCGCTTTGTTCTCGGCGACCAGTCCATCAAGAAAGCGGCTGGCCTGGCGCGCATTACGAGCGACTTCCGACATCCCTTTTTTCTGATGGTCAAGTTCCTCAAGCACCAGCATCGGCAAAAAGACATCGTGTTCAGCGAATTTGAACAACGAGCTGGGATCATGCAGCAAGACGTTGGTATCAAGCACAAACAGTTTGCGCTGCGCGATATCGAGCTTGGGTTTCTTTTTGCTACGCGATTTACTGGCGTCAGGTGCCTTGCCTGCAGCCTGGCGAACAGATTTGACGGACGCAGAGGCCTGGTCAGGTTCAGACGCAGCCATGGCGGCAGGGACCGGGATGTCTGTCGTTTCCGGCTGTGGCGTGATTGCATGGCCCGTTGTGGTTGTACGAGATTTGACTGACGCAGACTTGCGCGTTTTGGCGGGCACTGCGGCAGGTTGGTCGCCGCTGGATGCCGCATGAGCGTCAAGGGAATCGTCGATCGTGACCATGCTTCCCTGACGGGTTGGTAACTTGGGTAGCGGCATAGGGAAAAGACTCCTGGGCGTGACTGCTTTTAATCGGGCTGACAGGTCGGGCGTGGGTAACAACAGTTATTGCGTAGCGCTGACAACGGCTTGCAGGACTTGGTCAACATGGCCAGGTACTTTCAGCCCACGCCATTCTTGCACCAGAACGCCTGCAGGGTCGATCAGAAATGTACTGCGCTCAACGCCCCTGACTTGTTTACCGTACATGTTTTTCATCTTCATGACATCGGACAGCGTGCAGAGGCTTTCATCCGGGGCTGAAACAAGCGTGAAAGGCAGTTCTTGCTTGCCGATAAAATTTTGGTGCGATTTGATTGAATCACGCGACACCCCGATGATCTGACAACCGGCGGCTTTGAATTCGTCGATACGGTCACGGAAGTTTTGGGCCTGGGTTGTGCAGCCCGGTGTGCTGTCTTTGGGGTAGAAATACAGTACGGTCCATTGGCCGATCAGGTTATCCCGGGTGATTTCACCGGCTGTGCTTTGTACTGTGAATGCGGGTACGGATTGGTTAAGCGATACTTGGCTCATGAAGACTCCAGTGGCAATAGCGCCGCCATCACGCGGCGGCCTTCAGCCATCAAAATGTTGTAGGTGCGTGCGGCGGCCTGCGTGTTCATGGCTTCTACGCCAATTCCTGACTCAAGCAGCGGGCGCGTCATCGCAGGCGGTAAAAAATGTTGTTGCTGACCCGTGCCTACCAGTATGACTTCGGGGGCATTTTCCGGTTTGACGCGACTGCCTTCAGGCGCATCCAGAAAATCAAGGGGTGACGCTTTGTCGTTCTTCAGGCCGGCAATTTCACGAAGCTGGTCGGTGGTGATGTCTTCGATGCGTTGCGCTTGCCACGGGCTGACCTTGCCTTCGGGACCGAAATACACGGCATGATCAAAGCGGACTGCATTGATTTCGATGAAATTGTCGCCGTAGGCGGTGACTGTGTTCAGGGCAGGGTTAGATTCAGCTTGCAGTTGCACGTCAAAACTCCGGATAACAAGGTTGATCATAGCGCATACCGGCGCGTGACTTGTCGAGTAGATTTCTGGATGAGACTTGCTTTTATTGAAGGGGTCTATCGTTTAAACTATGAGGTTATTCCCTAATTTGCTTCTATTTGCTCCTTTTGAACCCCCCAAGGAATCACCATGACGAATTTTCCTCGCATTGAGCGTTTGCCGCCTTATGTTTTCAATATTACTGGCGAGCTCAAGATGGCGGCGCGTCGCCGTGGCGAGGACATCATCGACATGTCGATGGGTAACCCTGATGGCCCCACACCGCAGCATATTGTCGATAAACTGGTCGAGGTGGTTGCGCGTCAAGATACCCATGGTTACTCAGTGTCCAAGGGTATTCCACGTTTGCGCAAAGCGATTTCGGGCTGGTACGAGCGTCGTTACGGTGTCACTATCAACCCCGATAACGAAGCCATCGTCACTATCGGCTCAAAAGAGGGACTGGCCCACCTGATGCTGGCCACGCTCGATCGTGGTGACACTGTGCTGGTGCCTAACCCCAGTTACCCGATTCATATTTACGGTGCCGTCATTGCTGGCGCCAATATCCGCTCTGTGCCCATGAAGCCGGGCGTCGATTTTTTTGAAGAAATCGAACGGGCTGTCAAAGAAACAATTCCAAAGCCCAAGATGATGATTCTGGGTTTTCCAAGCAACCCGACCGCACAGTGCGTCGAACTGTCGTTCTTCGAACGCATTGTGGCTTTGGCCAAAGAGCACAACATTCTGGTCGTGCACGACCTGGCCTATGCCGATATCTGTTTCGATGGTTATGTGGCACCTTCAATCATGCAGGTGCCCGGCGCGCGCGATGTGGCGGTCGAGTTCTTTACCATGAGCAAAAGCTACAACATGGCGGGCTGGCGTGTGGGCTTCATGGTGGGTAACTCTGAACTGGTCAATGCACTGGCTCGCATCAAAAGTTACCACGACTACGGCACCTTCACGCCGATTCAGGTAGCAGCCATTACCGCCCTTGAAGGTCCGCAAGACTGTGTCGATGAGGTCGTTGAACAGTATCGCAACCGTCGTGATGTTCTGGTTAAAGGTCTGCATGAAGCAGGCTGGATGGTCGATATTCCAAAAGCGTCCATGTACATCTGGGCGCTTATTCCCGAGCCCTATCGCGCCATGGGTTCTCTCGAGTTTTCCAAAAAATTGCTTGATCAGGCCAAGGTGGCCGTGTCACCCGGGGTCGGGTTCGGCGAGTACGGTGATGACTACGTACGCTTTGCACTGATCGAAAACGAGCAACGCACACGCCAGGCGGTGCGCGGCATCAAAGAAATGTTTCGTAAAGACGGGTTAATTAAATGAGTCCTGTAAAAGTTGGTTTATTAGGTTTTGGTGTGGTCGGTGGCGGCACCTTCAAGGTGCTGGCACGCAATGCCGAAGAAATTGCTCGTCGTGCAGGTCGCAAGATTGAAGTCGTGGCTGTGGGTGCGCTTAATGTTGATGCCGTTCGTCAAGAAGTAGGCAGTAATGTCCTGGTGACTGCCGATGCGTTCGAAGTCGTGCGTCACCCCGATGTCGATGTCGTTGTCGAATTGATAGGTGGCGACAAGATTGCACGCGAACTGGTGAACGAAGCCTTGGCCCAGGGCAAGCACGTTGTCACTGCTAACAAGGCCTTGCTGGCCAAGCATGGCAACGAACTCTTCGCAGCAGCTCAGGCTAAAGGTCTGATGGTGGCTTTCGAAGCCGCTGTCGCAGGTGGCATTCCCATCATCAAAGCCATTCGTGAAGGCTTGTCGGCCAATCGTATCCAGTGGGTGGCCGGCATCATCAACGGCACCACCAACTATATTTTGTCGGAAATGCGTTCCAAAGGTCTGTCGTTCAGCGAGGCGCTTGCTGATGCTCAGCGC
>CAYTSJ010000067.1:0-8056 GCA_964440385.1 uncultured Pusillimonas sp.
GACCCCTTGGTTCGTAGCCAAGTACTCTATCCAACTGAGCTACAGCCGCTGTAAAGAAGCGAAAATATAACACAAAAATTTTTGTGTGTCATGCAGGCCCGAAAAAATTTTGTTTATTCTTGGCCCCTGGCCGTTATGCGGCAGGTTTTTTGCAGTGACGTTGTTTCACAGCGGGCGCTAATATAACACAAATTCATTGAATGGCTGGAGAAGGTCTTCGACAGGATCATGATCCTTTGAGATGCCCGAAATGTCCTGTTAACTACCTATAATCTGTCCCGGCGATTAATAACCAAAACAAGTGCCCCATGGATATGAAACGTATTCGACAGGGGCAGCCTTAATTACCCAGGAGAACCGGCGTGTCTGATCTGTCCAAGTTAACGTGTGTCGAAGATCTGCGGCGTGCGGCGCGACAACGTATGCCGCGTATGTTTTATGACTATGTTGCAGCGGGCTCATGGACTGAGACCACCCTGAGAGCCAACGAGGCAGACCTTCAACGGCTGCAGTTTCGTCAGCGTGTGGCCGTCGATATTGAACATCGCTCGATTCGTTCAACCCTGTTGGGCCAAGAGGTCACCATGCCGGTGGCTATTGCACCCACGGGGTTGACGGGTATGGTTCATGCGGATGGTGAAATGCTGGCGGCACGTGCGGCACATACATTCGGTATACCGTTTACCTTGTCGACCATGAGTATTTGTTCTATCGAAGACGTGGCCGGGTTTACTCAGGCACCGTTCTGGTTCCAGTTGTATGTCATGCGCGACAAAGAATTCATGAAAAACCTGATTCAGCGGGCGCAGGCGGCTCAATGCTCGGCGCTGGTGGTGACGCTGGATCTTCAAGTCATGGGGCAGCGTCATAACGACATCAAGAATGGCCTGACAGCGCCACCCAGGCCCACACTGCGTAACGTGCTGAACCTGGCGACCAAACCGCAATGGTGCATGGCCATGGCACAGACGCCGCGACGTACCTTCCGGAATATCGTCGGGCATGCCAAGGGGGTGACCGATGTCTCCTCGCTGGCCGCCTGGACGGCAGAACAGTTCGACCCTCGGCTGAACTGGGATGACATCAAACGGATTAAAGATCTGTGGGGTGGCAAACTGGTGCTGAAGGGGGTGATGGAGTCCGAAGACGCGATTGCTGCGGTCGATGCGGGTGCTGACGCCATCGTAGTGTCGAACCATGGTGGCCGCCAACTCGATGGTGCGCCTTCACCGATTCAGGTTTTGCCTGAAATCGTTGATGCCGTCGGTTCACGTACCGAGGTCTGGATGGATAGCGGTATCCGTTCCGGGCAAGATGTTCTGCGGGCGATTGCCCTGGGCGCCAAAGGCACCCTGATTGGACGATCTTTCTTGTATGGTTTAGGCGCTGCCGGTGAGGCAGGGGTTACCCGCAGTCTTGAAATCATAGCCAAAGAACTCGATCTGACCATGGCTTTTTGCGGTCATAACGATATAAACAAAGTCGATGCTGGCATCTTGAGGGGCGCACCGGCGCAGCAATGACAATGAAAAATAACATCGAAAAAAACACGGGATACGCTTCTGAGCCTTCGTCAGGTCTTGAGTCCTGGTTGCCCGGCTTGCGCGTTTTGCGCCATTACAACCGTCAATGGCTGAAAGACGACATTATTGCCGGGCTTGTTCTGGTCACTGTTCTGGTCCCTGTGGGTATTGCTTATTCTGTCGCCTCTGGCTTGCCCGGGGTGTATGGTTTGTATGCCACGATTATTCCGCTGTTTGCCTATGCCCTCTTCGGGCCCAGTCGAATTCTGGTGTTGGGGCCAGATTCAGCCTTGGCGGCGGTCATCTTTGCCGTGGTTGTCCCCTTGTCTGGCGGCGATCCTGCCAAAGCGGTGGTGTTGGCCGGGGCCATGTCAATTGCGGCAGGGCTGGTCTCGTTACTGGTGGGTGTCGTCAAACTGGGTTTTATTACCGATTTATTGTCCAAGCCCATCCGCTACGGTTTCATGAATGGCATTGCCGTGGTGGTCATTATCAGCCAGGCCCCCAAGTTATTTGGCTTCAAGGTCTCGGGTGACACGGTTGTCCAGAAATTCACTGGTTTTGTTCAAGGCCTGTCGCAAGGCAAAACCCATTGGTTAACCCTGGCTATCGGGGCCAGCACCTTGGCCATCATCGCACTGATGCGTGGCAACAAGCGGGTTCCCGGGATTCTGGTCGCCGTGTTGCTGGCGATGCTGGTGGTCGGGTATTTTGAATTTGATCGCTACGGGGTCGCCGTGCTGGGTGTTTTGCCTCAAGGCTTTCCGTCGTTCTCTTTCCCCCTCGTCAGTTTTTCAGAACTGTCGACGGTGGTCATCGGGGGAGGTGTCGCTGCCGTCCTGGCTTTTTCTGAAACCAGTGTCCTGGCACGCACCTACGCCATGAAAACCGGTGACAAGGCCGACCCCGACAAGGAAATGATTGCGTTGGGGGTTGCCAACATCGCAACGGGTCTTTTTCAGGGCTTTCCCATCAGCAGCAGCGCGTCACGTACACCGGTGGCCGAGGCGGCCGGCGCAAAAACGCAGTTGGCCTGCATGGTGGGTGCGATTGTTGTGTTGCTCATGGTGGTTTTTGGCCCTGAGTTACTTAAAAGTTTGCCTGATACGGTGCTTGCCGCTGTGGTGATTTCTTCCATGGCCGGCCTGATAGATCTGAAAAGTCTGAGGCGTATTTACTACATGCGACAGGCCGAGTTCTGGCTGTCGGTGGGGTGCTCTGTGGGGGTGATATTACTAGGGACTATTGAGGGGATAGGCGTTGCCGTGCTGGCCGCCCTGGTTGCATTCGTGTGGGAAAGCTGGCGGCCTTATTCAGCGATTTTGTCCCGGGTCGATGGGCTGAAGGGTTATCACGACATCACGCGCTATCCCCAAGGGCGACGGATTCCGGGTCTGGTGTTGTTCCGTTGGGATGCGCCCCTGTTCTTTGCGAATGCCGAGCTGTTTTCGAATCGCGTCCTTGAGGCCATCAAGACGGCGCCTTCACCGACGCGGTGGGTGGTTGTGGCTGCCGAGCCCGTCACCAGTGTCGATGTCACCGCCGCTGATTGTTTACTTGAACTGAAACATCATCTTGATGCTCAAGGTATTGTGCTTGCCTTTGCCGAAATGAAAGACCCGGTCAAAGATGAATTGAAAGAGCTGGGGGTATTTTCAAAGTTCGAGCACGAGCATTATTTCCCGACAATCGGGCAGGCCGTGAACGGCTATCTGGAAGAAAACGATGTCACCTGGCAAGACTGGGATGAGGCAACGCAAGAACACGCTGCCCCGTCTGCTTCATTGGGCAACAGCACGTACACGGGCGCGTAGTGCTGCCTTGCGACCGATTGGCAAAAAAGATGCAATGATGCTGTTGTCGGCCAACTGGGCCAGTTCGGTTCGAGACAGCTTCAGTGCATTCGCCACCGCAAGGTAGTTGTCGGCAACGTACCCGCCAAAATAGGCAGGGTCATCGGCATTGACGGTTACCAGCACCCCGCGTCGCAGGAAGTCGGCCAGGTTGTGTTTGCTCAAGTTATCAAACACACAGAGCTTCAGGTTAGACAAGGGGCATACGGTCAGGGGGATTTGTTCATCGACCAGGCGCTGCATCAATTCGGGGTCTTCAGCGCTGCGTACCCCATGGTCGATCCGTTCAACGTTCAATAAATCAAGGGCATCACGCACATATTGCGCCGGCCCTTCTTCACCGGCATGAGCGACCAGGCGAAAGCCCAGCTCGCGACAACGGGCAAAAACGCGTGCGAATTTCCCGGGCGGGTTGCCTTGCTCGGAAGAGTCAAGCCCGATACCCACCCATAGGTCATCGTAAGCATCACGCAGGGGCAGGGCAGCTTCCAGGGTTTCGAAGGCCGCGTCTTCGGAGAGGTGGCGCAAGAAGCTCAGGATCAAATAGGCGGTCAAGCCGGTTTCGGTTTGCATGTCGCGAATGGCGCCCGCAATACCAGCAAATACGGTTTCAATGGCTACCCCGCGTTCTGTATGGGTTTGCGGGTCGAACATGATTTCAGCGTGGCAGACACCATCAGCATGGGCACGCCTGAGGTAGGCCATGGTCATGTCGTAAAAATCTTGCTGGGTCAACAGCACGCTGGCCCCGGCGTAATAGAGATCAAGAAAGGATTGAAGGTTGGTGAACGCGTAGGCGTTTTGCAAAGCTTCAACCGACGCATAACGCAAGCTAACGTTATTGCGACGGGCCAGTTCAAAGATCAATTCAGGCTCAAGCGTGCCTTCGATATGAACGTGTAGCTCGGTTTTAGGCAAGGCGCGGATGTAATCATCCAAAGCGACGAAAGGGTGCATGAGGTTTCCTTTCAAGGAAGGTTCAACGGGGGTGTCGTAGCGCCGCAAAGGCCAGCAGCCCCCATCCGGCAATGAAAGCGACGCCGCCGACTGGGGTGATGGCGCCCAGCACGCGTACGCCGCTCAGGGCCAGTACATAAAGGCTACCGCTAAAAAGAAGAATACCGGCAAACATCAGTAAAGCAGAAGTGATCAAGCGTTTATCAGGCCGGTGCGCCACCAGGGCGGCAATGCCAAGTATGCCCAGCCCGTGGATCATCTGATACAGTACGGCAGTTTGCCAGACTGTCAGCATGTCGGCAGAGAGTATGGTTTTAAGGCCGTGTGCCCCGAAGGCACCGGCGCCCACCCCGACCATCAGGGTCAGTGCGGCAATGACAACAAGATGACGATCATTCATGCTTTTTCCTCGACGATGGGCAATATCTTAACCTCAGCGGCCTCGTGGCGCAGGGCAGGTCAGTTGTGCCTGTGTCGTTCTTTGTATTTGTTTGGCTTGGTACTGCTGTTGGCGGGGTGTTCTCCGCAGCCCGTGAACAGCCCTTATCCCGAACAGCGGTTATCTGAAAATGTCTTGACTACCGCGTTTTCGCAGCGATCGCCCAAATATCTGGATCCGGCCAGTTCCTATTCCAGCGATGAAACCTCGTTTACCTTCAACATCTACGAGCCGCTCTACGGTTACCATTATCTGAAACGCCCCTACGAATTGGTGCCACGTTCCGCACAGTCGGTGGTCGCGCCGAAGTATTTTGATCGCAACGACCAGCCATTGCCCGATGATGCGCCCGGCCCTGAAATTGCCTACAGCGTTTACGACATCAAGATCAAACCCGGCATCCTTTTTCAGCCGCATCCGGCGTTTGCCCGAGATGCGCAAGGGGCTTACGTCTGGTGGCCTTTACCGCCGGGGGCGCTTGACCAGCGCTATGCGATTCCCGATTTTTCGCCAACCGGCACGCGGGAGCTGACGGCTCATGACTATGTGTACGCCATCAGGCGGTTGGCCAGTCCGCGTGTGGTGTCTCCGGCCTTCGGGGTCTTGTCATCCCACATTCAGGGTCTGGCGGACTATGCCCAGGCCTTGAAGCAGGTTGACAAGGTTTTGCGAGAAACGCAGGGCGAACAGGCTTGGCTTGATCTTCGTGACCATGGCTTTGAGGGTGTGCAGGCGCTGGATGACCACACCTTGCGTATTCGCGTAACGGGCAAATATCCCCAGTTTCGCTACTGGCTGGCGATGACGTTTACTGCGCCCGTGCCCTGGGAGGCCGATCGTTTCTATCAGCAAACCGGCATGGCGCAACGAAATTTGTCGTTGAATACCTGGCCGGTCGGTACCGGTCCTTACATGATGGTTGAGTCGATTCAGAATCGGCGCCATGTCTTGGCCCGTAACCCCAACTTCCGGGGCGAGCCTTACCCCTGTGAAGGCAGTCCCGAGGCGCAGGCCAAAGGGTTGTTGGTCGATTGCGGCAAAATGACGCCGTTTATCGATCGCATCGAATTTACCCTCGAGAAAGAAAGTGTGCCCCTGATGGGCAAGTTTTTGCAGGGTTACTACGATATTCCGCAAGCGGACGGCGGGGATTACGGCGTCGCCATGCGGGTTGCGGCTACCGATTCGGCCGCAAAGGCAGCCCTGTATGCCGATCACGGCCTTCAGTTACTGACATCGACCGCTGCACAGAATAGTTATTTGGGGTTTAACTGGTTGGACCCAGTAGTCGGTCAGGGTGATACTGCCGAGCAGCAGGAAAAGAATCGCAAGCTGCGCCAAGCCATCAGCATTGCTTTTGACTGGGAACAATTCATTTCCATCTTTCTGAACGATCAAGCCGAGGTGGCGCATGGGCCCCTACCCCCCGGTGTGGCGGGTTACGAGCCGCTGCCGCAGGGTTTGAATCACCAGGTCTATCGCTGGGAAAACGGGCGCGCGGTGCGTCGCTCTCTTGATGAAGCGCGGCAGTTATTGGCCGAGGCGGGCTATCCCGATGGTCGTCGTGCCGACACCGGAGAGCCTCTGATTCTGTATTTTGATTCTGCCGGGGGTATGGGCTCAAGCCCCACGCTGGACTGGATGCGCCGTCAGCTGAAAGCCTTGAACATCGAGCTTGAAATTCGTGCGACTGACTACAACCGCTTCCAGGACAAAATGCGTCAGGGCAGTGCACAGTTGTTCATGTGGGGCTGGGTCGCTGACTACCCCGATGCCGAGAATTTTCTGTTCTTGTTGTACGGTGAAAATGCCAAGGCCAGGACCGGGGGCGAAAATGCCTCCAACTATCAGAATCCGCGTTATGACGCACTGTTTCGCAAGATGCGCTTCCTGGATGACGGCCCCGAAAAGGACGCCGTCGTGCGAGAAATGATTGACATCGTGCAGCACGATATGCCCTGGATGTTTGGTTTTTTCCCTTATTCCGGGGGCGCCTACCAGACGTGGGTGGGGAATGCCGAGCCGACGCAGATGGTGCGTAACAGCCTGCAGTATCTGAAAATTGACGCGGCCCGGCGTGCTGAATTGGTCGCTCAGTGGAATGCTCCCGTCTGGTGGCCGTTGTGGCTGCTGTTGGCGCTGGCGGTGCTGGCTGTTTACCCGGCCTGGCGCATATTGCAACGCCGCGAACGCGCGACGGCTCTGGATGACCTCTCATGACAGCTTACATTCTTCGACGATTGCTTTACGGTGTTGCGGTGCTGGTGGGTGTCAACCTTCTGACCTTCATTCTGTTTTTTGCCGTCAACACACCCGACGACATGGCACGTCTGGCCATAGGTGGGCAACGTGTCAACGCGGAGGCCGTTGAAAAGTGGAAGACCGATCGGGGTTACGACAAGCCGCTGTTCTTCAACCCGTCACAGTCAGGCACACAAGCCTTGACCGACACGGTTTTTTACCAGCGCTCGGTGCCCCTGTTGCGTTTCGACTTCGGCTTTTCGGATGCAGGTCGCGATATCGGTTACGAAATCAGGCAGCGGATGGGCCCCAGCCTGGCGCTGGCCGTACCCAGCTTTGTGTTGGGTCTCTGGGCTAGCGTGTCGTTTGCGCTGTTGTTGGTCTTTTTTCGGGCCACACGTCTTGATTTCGCCGGCGTCGTGTTGTGCGTCTTCATGCTGTCGATTTCCGGCCTGTTTTACATCATTGCCGGCCAGTGGCTGTTTGCCAAAGTGTTGCGCTGGGTGCCGTACTCCGGCTTTGTTGACGGCTGGGAAAGCCTGCGCTTTCTGGTTTTGCCGGTGCTCGTGGCGGTGATTTCAGGTCTGGGGGCTGAAGCCCGTTTTTATCGCACCTTGTTTCTGGAAGAAATCGGCAAAGACTATGTGCGTACGGCCCGTGCCAAGGGGCTCTCAGAGCGGGTCGTGCTGTTCCGTCATGTCCTGCGAAACGCATCGTTGCCTATCCTGACCGGTACGGTGTCGGCCTTGCCGTTGCTGTTCATGGGGAGTCTGATTGCCGAGTCCTTCTTCGGCATCCCCGGCCTGGGCAGTTACACCATTGATGCCATTAACGCCCAGGATTTTTCTGTGGTCAGGGCCATGGTCTTTCTGGGTTCTGCGCTGTATATCGTCGGTCTCTTGCTGGCCGACATTTCCTACACCCTGGTTGATCCCCGGGTTCGTTTCGAGTAACGCCATGCCTCAATTTGTTGTGTTGTGGACGGATGTTTTTGTCTTTGCGCTGGCTTTCGCATAAAATACCTGCAATTTTCCCGGTTTCTG
>CAYTSJ010000068.1:0-8053 GCA_964440385.1 uncultured Pusillimonas sp.
ATCTGACGGAAACCGGGCGCGAGCAGGCGCGCAAAGCCGGCGAGCTGCTGAAAAAAGAGGGTTTCGAGTTCGATATCGCGTTTTCGTCGGTATTGAAGCGTGCCATTCGCACACTCTGGATTGCACTGGATGCCATGGATGCCATGCATACGCCTGTAGGCCTGAACTGGCGCTTGAATGAACGTCATTACGGGGCGTTGCAAGGCCTCGACAAGTCTGAAACCGCTGCAAAATACGGTGAAGACCAGGTATTGGTGTGGCGTCGCGCTTACGCAATTGCGCCCAATCCACTTGAGCTTGATGATCCACGTCACCCCCGGTTTGACAAGCGCTATGCCAAGATTCCGGCCGATCAACTGCCTGCCACCGAATGCCTGAAAGACACGGTCGACCGTGTGGTGCCGTTCTGGAACGACGCTATTGCACCGGCCTTGCGTTCGGGGCGCAGTGTTTTGGTGGCTGCACACGGTAACAGTCTGCGCGCGCTCATCAAGCACCTTGATGGTATTTCCGACGAAGACATCGTCGGGTTAAATATTCCTACAGGTCAACCTTTGGTGTATGAGCTGGACGACAACCTGAACCCGATTCGTCATTACTATCTGGGTGATGCCGCTGAAATCGAGGCCGCGATGGCTGCGGTGGCGGCGCAGGGCAAGGCCAAAAAAGGGTAATTCATATGTGGCGTGCGCTCGGTTGCGCGATGTTGGTCTTGTGGTCCGGCGTCGCGTCGGGCAATCAGTCTGCCGAGGCGTTGAAAGCCCGGCAGGTCGAAGCACGCCGTCAGCAGACCGAGCTGCAAGAGCGTATCTCGGCATTGCAAAAAGATATCGACAAGCAAACGGCCTCGAGGTCTGATGCCGCTTCAGCCTTGAAGGCATCAGAAACGGCCATTTCAAACCTTAATCGCCGGCTCGAAGAGCTCGCCGATCAAGACAAGGCGGTTAAGGCCGATCTGGTCAAGCTGGCGGCGCAAATCGCCGAGGGGCGGGCCGATGTCGAGCGACGCCAGGCCGAACTGGCCGATCAACTCAGGGCACAGTACGCCAGCGGCTTGTCTCCCTGGACCGCCTTGCTGTCTGGCGATGATCCTCAAGAGATCGGTCGTGAGCTCAGTTATCTGGCCTATGTTTCACAGGCTCAGGCTCAGGCCGTGCGAAAGCTTGATGCAGGGGTTAAACGCCTGGCGCAATTACAGAGTGCCCGAACCCGTCGTCAGGCCGAGCTTGAAGCCCTCACCAAAGAAACCGAACAGAAAAAAGCTGAACTGCAAGATCAGCAGCAAGAGCGCAAAGGCGTGCTTGCAAAAATCGAGGCCGATCTTGCCAAACAGCGCGCCGAAGCCAAAACACTCGAGCGTAACGAAAAACGTCTTGAATCGCTGGTTGATGGCTTGCAGGTTGAGCTTGCCCGGCAGCAAGAAGCCGAGCGCATAGCCCGGGAAAAACGTGCGGCGGAAGCCGCCCGGCGAGCCCGTGAAGCGCGGGAAAAAGCCGAGCGCGAGGCGCTGGAGGCACAGGCCCGCGCCCGAGAAGCCGCAGCGGCTGCGCAACGTGCCCGTCAGCAGGCTGAGCCTGTCAAGGTAGCTCCTGAAACCGGGGTGGTCACGGTTCAGGCCGAAGACGTCGAAGGCGCTTCCAGGCCGCCTGTATCCACTCAAGCCGAGTCTGCCGAGGTCTCTGGCAAAGCCTCGCAACCTTCGGTCGAACCGACTCCCGCAGGGCCAAAGCGGGCACCGGTTGCCCCAGCCCCTCAGTCCGAAGCAGCGACAGCAGCGGATGACGAGACCCAGGATACGGAACCTTTGGGTTCGTCTGCAGGTCTCAAAAAGAATCTGGCTCATCCTGTTAAAGGTGAGATTCAAGGGCGTTTTGGTATGGAGCGCCCCGACGGGGGCGTTTGGCGTGGCATCGTGCTAAGGGCGCCCGAAGGCACCCGTGTTCGTCCCGTGGCACCTGGCAAGGTGGCTTACGCAGGTTGGTTCAACGGGTTTGGTAACCTCATGGTGATTGATCATGGCCAGGGCTATCTGACTGTCTATGCGTATAACCAGAGTTTGTTGAAGCAGGTGGGTGATGTAGTCCGTACTTCAGACGTCATTGCGACTGTTGGCGCGACCGGCGGGCAAGTCGAGTCCGGTCTATACTTTGAAATTCGGCATAACGGCAAGCCCGTTAACCCGCAGCTTTGGTTGAAGCGTTAATTCGTTTATATACAGGAATGTGCATGAGCACTCGTAAATTTGGACGGTTTGGTCTGGTAATGATGGGCGCGATCGGTGGTGTGCTGGTCAGCCTTGGAATCTCGGCGGTGGCCCAGCGGGGCGAACCCTTGCCGCTGCGAGAGCTGCAGCAATTTGCCAATGTGTTTTCTGCGATCAAGTCCAGTTATGTCGAGCCCCTGACTGACCAAAGCCTCATGAACGAGGCCATCAAGGGCTTGTTCAACGACCTCGATCCCCATTCCACTTACCTTGACCCCGAGGCTTTCAAAGAAATGGAAGCCATTACCCAAGGCGGGTTTGGCGGGCTTGGTATTGAAATTGGCAGCGAAGATGGCATGCCCAAGGTGATTGCGCCGATCGAAGATACACCGGCGGCACGCGCAGGGATCTTGTCTGGCGACTTGATCACGCACATCGATGGCCAGCCCACCAAAGGCATGACCCTCAGCGAGGCTATCAAGCGTATGCGTGGTGAGCCGCAAACACCGATTGTGTTAACCATCCAGCGCGCAGGCCAGGATAAACCGATGGTCGTCAAGATTGTGCGTGACATGATCAAGGTGCGCAGTGTGCGCAGCAAAATGCTGCCCGATGATATCGGTTACGTCCGGATTGCACAGTTCCAGGAGCGCACTGTGGCCGATTTGGCCAAACAGCTACGGGAAATGGGCGGTGGCAAAGCGCCCAAGGGTCTGGTGCTTGACCTGCGTAACGACCCCGGTGGTCTGCTTGATGCGGCCATTGGCGTGTCGTCTGCATTCCTGAAGCCTGATGTTCTGGTAGTGTCAACCAAGGGTCGTATCCCTTCCTCTAACCGTGAATTCCATGCCAAGCCTGTGAATTATGTCCGGGGCTTTAGTGGCGGGTTTGCCTCTGATGTTGCTTTCCCCGAGTGGGCCAAAACGGTACCCATGGTCGTGCTCATAAACGTGGGCTCCGCTTCCGCCTCCGAAATTGTTGCGGGCGCCTTGCAGGACTACAAGCGGGCCAAAGTGCTGGGCAACCGTTCATTCGGTAAGGGGTCCGTGCAAAGTGTCTTGCCGCTAACGGAAGATTCGGGCATCAAGCTCACGACGGCCTTGTATTACACCCCCAACGGGCGTTCGATTCAGGCTACCGGTGTAGAACCTGACATTGTTGTTGACGATACCCCTCTGGGTAATTTGTTCCGTATTCCGCGCGAGGCCGATCTGCAACATCATCTGTCTAACGGGTCCTCTGCACCCGCTGTGGTCACTCCTAAAGCAGAAGATGAAACCATGGCCCCGCCAGATGTCAAAATGTTCGAATTTGGTGGTGCCGATGATTTCCAGCTCAAGCAAGCGCTTAACTTGCTGCAAGGTCGTTCGGTGAAAAAGAACGAAATCGTTGCCAAGGCGCCTGACGCCGAAAAAAAAAATGATGTCAAAGCCGTAACGACCGCACCCGCGGCCACAAAGGGGTCTGACATTACCACGACCACAGAGGGCGTCGAGCGATACCGTGTTACCCCCGAGGGCATGATCAAGGTTCGCTGATGGATGACGCACAACTGTTGCGCTATGCCCGGCACATTTTGCTCGACGAGCTGGGTATTGAAGGCCAGCAGAAGCTTCTGGACGCGCGTGTCCTGATTGTGGGGGCGGGGGGCTTGGGCTCTCCGGCTGCCATGTATCTGGCCGCCGCCGGGGTAGGGCACATTGTGCTGGCCGATGACGATGTCGTCGATATCGGTAATCTGCAACGTCAGATTATTCATCAAACGGCTGCGCTAGATCAGCCCAAGGTACTCTCCGGTCAGCGCGCTATGCAGGCGATCAATCCCGAGATCAAGGTCACCGCCATGGCGCGGCGGCTTGAGGGCTACGCGTTGTCTGAGGCTGTTGCTGCGGTTGATGTCGTGCTTGATTGCTGCGATAACTTCCGTACCCGTCATGCCGTGAATCGTGCGTGCGTGCAACACCGAAAACCCCTGGTTTCCGGGGCGGCTATCCGTTTTTCCGGACAAGTCAGTGTTTTTGATTTGCGTCAGATGGATAACCCTTGTTATCACTGCCTGTTTCCCGAGGCTGATGACGCCGAAGTGCTGCGATGTGCCACAACGGGAGTTTTGGGCCCTTTGGTGGGCATCATCGGCAGCGTTCAGGCCGCGGAAGCCATCAAAATTATCACGGGCATGGGTGAACCCTTGGTGGGCAGACTGCAAAGTCTGGATGCCCTGAGTATGCGCTGGCATGAAATCCGTTACCGGAAAGACCCGGGGTGCGAGGTGTGTGCCAACCCGGTGCAGGCGGCCGTTGCCTGAACTGAGTGCCGTTGATCAAGCGCGCAACGGACGGCGTCTGCTTAACAGTTGCGTCAACGTGTTGACCCGCAAACCGACATAGCTGTCTCGCCCGCTGTGCAAGGCTGAAAAGGGTGTTCCCGGATGAAACAAATGCACCGTACGCATGCCGGTTTGGCGTGCGCTTTTCAGGTTTTTTAGCGTATCTTCGACCAGGATGACGTGGCGTGCCGGGGTGCCCAGGCGTGCCAGTACCTGACGCATCAGGGCCTTTGAAGGTTTAGGCCGAATTTGCCCTTGCAGCTTCATGTCGTCAATGGACCAGATCATGTCGAACCAGGGTAGCAGTTTCAGGGTTTTCAGCACCTGGCGAGCATAGTCGTGGGGCGCGTTGGTAAGGAGCACCTTGCGTCCTGGCAAGCGGGCAAATTTTTGGGCCAGCCCGCGTTCGGAGTGCACCAGCGGTGCAGCATCAAAATCGTGGCTAAGACGCAGGAATTCTTTGGCATCAACGCCGTGGTGTTTAACCAAGCCGATGACTGTAGCGCCATAACGCTTCCAGTACTTTGAACGTAGTTCGTTGGCTTTTTCGGTGTCGACTTCAAGGCATATTGATACCGCCTGTGTCATCTTCCCGTCAATGACCTTGAAAATAGACCGCGAGCTGTCGTGCAGGGTGTTATCAAGGTCAAACAACCAGACGGGTGCATGTGAGGCGTAAGCCCGCCGAGCCCTTTGGGTCGGCAGGCGGGTATGAAATGAACGCAACTTACCGGGCGCTGATCATGGTGCCAACACCGCGATCAGTGAGGAGTTCAAGGAGCAGGCAATGGGGTACGCGACCGTCGACGACATGGACCGAGTTGACGCCACTGCGCGCGGCGTCAAGGGCTGAAGAAATTTTAGGCAACATGCCACCGGATATGGTGCCATCGGCAAAGAGTTCGTCGATGGTTTGCGCGGAAAGATGACGTAGCAAGTTACCTTGCTTGTCGAGCACACCCGGGGTATTGGTTAACATGATCAGCTTTTCAGCACCCAGGACTTCGGCCATTTTGCCGGCAACCAGGTCGGCATTGATGTTGTAGGCACGACCGTCTTCGCCATAGCCAATGGAAGAAATGACCGGGATGAATTGGTCATCTTGAAGTGCCCTGACGACGGCGGGTTCAATGCGGGTAATATCACCGACAAACCCGATGTCGATCATTTCGCCGGGTTTGTCTTGATTCGGGACCATTTTCTTGTGGGCCTGGATCAGACAGCCATCTTTACCGGTCAGGCCAACAGCCTTGCCACCGGCTTCGTTGATCATCATGACAATGTCTTGTTGAACCTGACCGGCCAAAACCCATTCGACAACCTCCATGGTTTCGGCATCGGTGACGCGCATCCCCTGGATGAACTCACCTTCTTTGCCGATGCGCTTGAGTGCGTCGTTGATTTGTGGCCCGCCGCCGTGCACTACCACCGGATTCAAGCCGACCAGTTTGAGCAGTACGACATCGTGGGCGAAGCTTCGTTGCAGGGCCTCTTCGGTCATGGCGTTACCGCCATATTTGACCACCACGGTCTTGCCATGAAAGCGCCTGATGTAAGGCAACGCTTCGGACAGCACAGCGGCTTTGATTTCTGAGGAGTATGAGGTTGATTCAGTTGAGGTCATGTGAGTTCGTGGCACAGGTTTACATTAGCCGGCCAGCGCACGCTGAACCGTACTGACAAATTCTTCTTTGTTGTAATTGCCGAGATAACGTTTGACGACGTTGCCTTTTTTATCGATCAGAAAGCCGGTGGGTGTCAGTTTGACGTCGCCGAAGGCCTTGGCCAGGCTGCCATCGGCATCGTGTACGACAGTAAAAGGCAGCTCGCGGGTTTGGGCAAAGGTACGGATGTAGTCAATATTGTCGTAGTCCATCGCCACTGCAATCACTTCAAAGCCTTGTGGACCGAGGGCCTTGTAGTTTTCGATGAGATCAGGCATTTGCTGAACGCAGGTGACGCAGCTGGTGGCCCAGAATTTCACCAGAACCACTTTGTCGCGCAGGTCTGTGGTGTTGAAGGTGTTGCCTTGCAAAGTGGTGAACTGTGCTTGTGGTGCTGTGCGCGAGGGGCTTGAAAGCTGCCAGGCGATGAGCCCTACAGCAATAACGGCCGCAACAATAATGACTTTAAGCTTGCTCATTGGACTGGCATTGTTTGTGTATCAGGGGCGCCACCTGAGGGCGCAGAGGTTTCAGGTTGAACTGTAGACACCGGCGCGGCAGTGCCTGGGGCGCTGCCCTGAACAGGGTCGGTGACCAATGTTTCGCGCGCAACAATCTGGAACAGTTTGATGACTTCGTTGACACCGGCAGTGGTTGATGCAACACGGGCTGCCATGACGCCTTCGGTTTCTGTGACTTTGCCCTGGAGGTAGACTACGCCGCGTTCAGTGGTAACGACAATGGTGCGGGCCGGTACGTCTTTGGCATTGATCAGGGCGGTGCGGACCTTGGTGGTGATCCAGGTGTCGTTGGAGCGTACGCCAAGCGGGGTGATTTCGCCCACACGCAAGCGGTTGATGACTTCTTTGACATTTTCGATTTTTGCCGCGGCATCGGCTGCCGCAGCCTTGTCTTGCTCGGTGGGTACATCGCCGATGAGTAGCACTTTACGTGCATACGAGACCGCAATAACGCGCGCTTTGTCACCGAACAAGCGCGTCATTTCGGCACCGGTCTTGAGTTCGATGGTTTGATCTTCGACTTGTTCGCCGGCGGTACGACGATCGGCGGCGACGGACGCTGTTGTGGCTGCACCGCCAACCAGAAGAACACCGCAACCGGACAACAGGGTGCTGCCTGCCAGCAGGGCAACCAACAAGGTTCGGTGGGATAGTCGGGAAAGAGTTTTAAGCATTAGAGCGTGTCTCCGAGCAGCAGGGCATCTATGCCGTCGCATAAGGCATGCAGAAGAATAATGTGAATTTCCTGAATGCGCATGGTGCGATCGTGGGGTACGCACAAATGAATGTCAGTATCGGCCAGGATCTCGTTCATGGCACCGCCGCCTTTACCGGACAGGGCGATGACTGTCATTTCCCGATCGTGGGCAGCTTCAATAGACCGAAGTACGTTGGTAGAGTTCCCGCTGGTGCTGATGGCGACCAGAATGTCGCCGGGCTGGCCCAGTGCCATGACCTGACGTTCGAAAATATGATCATAGCCGTAGTCGTTGCCGACCGCTGTCAGGATCGATGTATCGGTATTAAGGGCAACCCCGGCCAGCGGCAAGCGGTCACGTTCGAAACGCCCGACCAGCTCTGCAATGAAATGCTGGGCGTCGGCCGCCGAGCCCCCGTTGCCACAGGCAAGAATTTTGTTGTTGTTGGCCAATGCGGCGAAAAGCACATCAACGGAGGCAGCCAAGGGTTCAGCCAAAGCTTGCGCACTGGTCTTGATAGTATCGATAGCGTCGTCAAAATGAGACGACATGCGAGAGGTCATATCCATGGCCTTATTATCTCATGAGCGCTGTAAATCGAGGTCAGGTAATGTAACGCTTTTTGGCACGGATCATTCGCT
>CAYTSJ010000069.1:0-7943 GCA_964440385.1 uncultured Pusillimonas sp.
GGCGTCATTACACCCCCCACTCAAGCCGTTTCTCAAGAACCAAACCGTCTTCACGCTGGCCATGACCGCAAGGGTAGTAGCCTTTGCGCAGGCCAATCTGACGAAAGCCACGATTGGTATAAAAAGCAACGGCCGTCTGGTTTGATGGCCTGACTTCAAGCAGCAAAGCAGGCAGCCCGGCCTGACGCGTGATCGACTCGGCCTGACGCAGCAACCGGTAACCAACCCCTGCGCGCTGGTAGTCAGGGCTGACGGCAATAAGAAGCAGGTGCGCTACATCAGGCGCAGACTGCACCACGCAAAACCCGACCACCTTATTGTCTGACAGGGCAACCCAGGCACTGTAACCCGCGTTAAGGGCATCGGCGAAGTTACCGCGTGTCCAGGGGTGAGACTGGACCCGAGCTTCAAGATCCGCCACGGCATCAAGGTAGTCTGACGTCATGGGTGCTATTTCAATGGCCGTATGGGCTTTGGGGTTGCCCCCCATGCCGTTCTCGCGTTCATTGGTAGTGAACGCCACCTTGTCACGCACATATAACGGCGCTGCAGCCGCCGCAGATACATGGTGACCCGCTGTCAGCAGGCTATGTCCCAGGCGGGCGACAGAAGCAGCCGAAGCACGCAACGGTGCCCCTATGCGAACAGAACGCAAGCCATCGGCCAGTTGCACTTTCGAAGGGCAAGCCATGCCGGGATAAGCCGTCAAGGCATCCCCAATAATCGCGATCGGCCCCGGGGTATCATCACCCGTCCATTGACGTGCCGTCTGCCCCAGCCAAACACTGAAGTCGTCAACACCCACCAGCATAGGAGCCACCCATTCCGACCAACCGCCCACACTTGCTGCCGAAGTACGATAAACCGCGACATATAACTCGTTCATGCGCGCATCCTGGGCAACCACTCGAACAAAATCGTCGTGGTTGTCTGACACCGCAGCAGCCAGCAGGGAAGGAACAGGAACGACAGGCAATTTCAAGGCAAATGCAATGCCCTGCGCCACACCACAAGCCACACGCAACCCGGTAAACCCCCCTGGACCCTGGCCGAAAGCGACTCCGGTCAGGTCTGCAATGCAAATGCCGGCTTCATCGATCAATTGCCTGGCCAGCGGCAGCAATCGTTCAGCATGTTCCGTCGACTCTTCGTGGCTGGCCAAAAAAAGGCGTGAAGACGGGTCTTCGACACTGAGCAGCGCCACGTCGCACACCCGGGAAGAGGTTTCGAAAGCAAGTATGTATTGATTCATAAACTTATTTTAAGCCGCCCTGCCGCCAGACATTTGGCTCGCAGCCAAAAAATCCCTGTGCGAACACGCGTCAGAGTGCTAATCTGTGTGCGGTCCTTGAAAGGGCTGTGTATGCGGCAACAGCAGAAATGTAAACGCCATTTCTACCAATCCCTTAATGTGTAAGATCTTGCTACTGGCCTCTTCACGGCCCCATCCGCGCCTGTTACATTTTCGACCATGAATACTCATACCCTGCCTCCGACCCGAAAAATTCTTGTTGTTGACGACGACCCACGTTTGCGTGACCTGCTGCGTCGCTATCTTACCGAGCAAGGCTTCAATGTCTTTGTCGCCGAAGATGGCAAAGAAATGACCAAAATCTGGCAACGCGAACACTTCGATTTATTGGTGCTCGACCTGATGCTCCCTGGCGAAGATGGCTTGTCAATTTGTCGTCGCCTGCGCGGCAGTCACGACAACACCCCGATCATCATGCTAACGGCCAAAGCCGAAGAAATTGACCGCATTGTCGGTCTTGAAATGGGTGCTGATGACTACCTGACCAAACCTTTCAACCCGCGAGAATTATTGGCCCGGGTGAATGCCATCTTGCGTCGTCGCGGCACTGAAGAGCACCCCGGAGCCCCCAGCCAGGAAAACGAATCGGTTGAGTTCGGTCCTTATGTGCTTAACCTGTCAACACGTACACTGACGCGCAACAATGAGGTTGTCCCCATTACCACGGGCGAGTTTTCCGTACTGAAAGTTTTTGCCCGTCACCCGAAGGTGCCCCTGTCACGAGACAAACTCATGGAGCTTGCACGTGGCCGGGAATATGAAGCCTTCGACCGCAGTCTTGACGTCCAGATCTCCCGTTTGCGCAAGCTGGTTGAACCTAACCCGTCCAAACCCATTTACATCCAAACGGTTTGGGGGCTAGGCTACGTCTTCATTCCTGATGGCGGTCATTAATGCCTTGAAAGGGCAACATTGCTAAAACGGCATGTTCATCCTTAAGCGGTACTACGAAACCCTCAAATCAAAAGTCCGGCTGGGCCTGTTCAGCCGGTCTTTTTTATTGCTGGGCTTTCTGATGATGATCAGCCTGGGCGCCTGGCTGGAAGTTTTTTTCAGCATGGAAGAAGGGCCTCGTGCCATTCAAATGGCTCAGCGCGTCAGTAGCGCCCTGAGTATCACACGATCGGGCTTGACCTATGCCTCGCCCGACACACGTTCTGACCTTCTGCTCGACCTGGCCACCAAAGAAAGTCTGCGCATTCAGCCTCGTGACCCTTCTGACTCACTAGAACCTCTGCCTAACTCCAACTACTGGAATCATGTCGTTGCCGAAATCAAGAACCGTCTTGGCAACACGGTACTGATTATGTGGTCTGTAAACGCCATACCCGGGGTCTGGATCAGTTTCGAAATTGATGATGAAAAATTCTGGCTGGTCTTTGACCGGGAACAATTGGGTCTGGTCACTGGCGTTGAATGGTTTTGGTGGGGGGTCACTGCCTTGATGATGGCCCTGATCGGTTCCGCCGTCAGCGCCCGGTTTGTCAACCGCCCCCTGTCGCAGCTGGCACGGGTTACCCAGCAATTATCCAGAGGCGAAATCCCTTCCCCGTTACCTGAAGAAGGGCCGGCTGAAATCAAGGAAATCAATATCGCGTTCAATCGCATGACTCAAGACTTGCGACAAACCGAAGCCGACCGTGAAATTATGCTGGCCGGTATTTCACACGATTTACGTACACCCTTGGCACGCATGCGGCTGGAAATCGAAATGAGCGATGTCAGCGATGAAACGCGACAAGCCATCGATGAAGATCTGGCGCAAATTGACTACACCATCGGCCAGCTCATGGAATACGCCAGACCGGCCACATCCCCCCCCGACATTGGCGTTGATATTACACAGGCCCTCGAAGACCTGTACGAACGCGAAAAAGTCCATACAGAATCGCTGAACGGGCATCTTAATGCCGACATTGCACCCAACCTGAAAGCACGTATTGCCGCCATTGATGTCAAACGCATCGTCGGGAACCTGATCGAAAACTCAAGACGCTACGGGCGATCTCCGATTGATGACACCTGCTACATCGACCTGAATGCACGTCTTGAAAAAGGCAAGGTCATTATCGAAGTCGCTGACCGTGGCGCCGGTATTGCCGCATCGGAAGTACAACGGTTACTGCGCCCTTTCTCGCGTGGTGAACAGGCAAGAACAGGCGTAAGCGGCGCGGGTTTAGGACTGGCCATTGTGGAACGCCTGCTTGGCCATGTCGGTGGACGTCTGAGGCTGATACCACGAACACCCACCGGCTTGCTGGCCCGAATTGAGTTGCCTGCGTCCTGACCTACAGCGGTAGCAATAAAGCCACAACGGTTGCGGCAATACCTTCTTTTCGCCCCAGGTGTCCCAAACCTTCGTTGGTCTTTGCCTTGACATTCACCTGACTAATTTCAAGCCCGAGATCAGTGGCAATATTCGCCACCATCGGACTGATATGCGGTGACATTTTAGGTGCCTGAGCATGAATGGTTGCGTCAATATTACCCACCTGCCAGCCCGATGCCCTGACCCGGGCATAGGCTTCTTGCAACAGAACACGGCTATCTGCGCCCTTGAAAGCAGGATCTGTATCCGGAAAATGACGTCCGATATCACCCAAGCCGGCACCGCCCAACAGCGCATCGGTAATCGCGTGCAGCAGTACATCGGCGTCTGAGTGGCCTGCCAGACCCAGAGGCCAATCGATGTGCACCCCACCAATAATCAGCGGTCGACCCTCGACAAGCGCATGAACATCGAAGCCCTGACCCACACGAAACGGTAAATTCATAGCCATTTTTCCATTAGTTCAAAATCTTCAGGCCAGGTCACCTTGAAATTACGTACGGAACCGGGCACCAGACGCGGTGATAAACCCATCAGTTCTATCGCCGAAGCCTCGTCAGTTACCGGCATGCCACTCTTGAGGGCATGCACCAAGGCCTCTTGTAACAACGGGGCAGGAAACATTTGCGGCGTTTGAGCCAGCCAAAGGCCCTCTCGCGACACGGTTTTTGCGATACCGACCCGATCATGCACTGACACGGCCCCAGTGGCTGTGGCCTGCTTGACTGTGTCGGGCACGGGTTGGGCCAACAACCCACCTATCGGGTCGTCAAGGCAGGCATCAATCAAGCGGGAAAGGGCAGCGACAGGAAGTCCGGGACGTGCCGCATCGTGTACCAACACCCAGTCACCAGCCCCCAGGCCTGCATCTTGTAACGCACCCAATACCGTCAATGCGCGGGTTTCCCCTCCGCAAGGTCGGCACACGGTGCGTGGCAACCCCATCAGGGCATCATGCGCCCAAGGATCTTGTGCAGAGACCGCTACCCTGACCTGTTCAATGCGAGGCTCTGCCAGCAAGGCTTCCACAGCCCAGCGCAACATCGGTTGACCTTTCAGCAACCGATACTGCTTGGGCCTGTCTGTGGGCCCGGTCTGGGCGCGTTGGCCAACGCCGGCAGCCGGGACAATTGCAATTATTTTTTTCGACATAAGCAGATGATTTTATAATGGCCGGCACGATGTCGACACCTAATCCTAATGCCGCCGGCGATATATCGCTCGCCCCCTTGCCCGGCACCGCCGCGCTGATCTCCGCCCTGAAACCCGGTCAACGATACGCCACGCCTGCCCCAGCGGGTTCGGCAGACGCCTGGCTGCTTGCCGACCTGGCAAGAATGTCTGCAAAGACCCTGCTGGTGTTGTGCGCCGACCCATTGGCTGCACAACGGGTTGCCGAAGAAGTCGCCCGCTTTGCGCCTGCGCTTCGCGTTCGCCAACTGCCTGATTGGGAAACCCTGCCCTACGACAGCTTTTCGCCCCACCAGGATCTGATTTCAGAGCGTCTTGAAACCCTGCATGCCCTGATGAACAGTGCGGTTGACGTCATTACCGTGCCGGTCAGCACCGCCTTGTACCGTATTGCACCACCGGCTTTTCTGGCAGCGTATACCTTTTCTTTCAAGCAAGGTGACACCCTTGACGAAGAAGGGTTACGTCAGCAGCTCACTCTGGCCAATTACACCCATGTCACACAGGTTACCGCTCCCGGGGAATTCTGCATTCGTGGCGGGTTGATTGACTTGTTCCCGATGGGGTCAGCCGTACCCTACCGTATTGACCTGTTCGACAACGAAATCGAAAGCATCCGCAGCTTCGACGTTGATACCCAGCGCAGCATTTACCCGGTGCGCGAGGTCAGGTTACTGCCCGGTCGCGAGTTCCCAATGGACGAAGCAGCGCGCAACCGCTTCCGCGCCCGCTTCCGTGAAGTCTTCGAGGGTGATCCCTCCAAAGCCCTGCCTTACAAAGACATCGGTAACGGCATTGCCTTTGCTGGCGTTGAATATTACTTACCGCTGTTTTTTGACGAAACAGCGACGCTTTTTGATTATCTCAAGACGGATGCACTGACCGTTACGCTGGGTGACATTGAAGGCGCCATTCAGCAGTTTTCCACCGATACCCAGAGTCGCTACAACTTCCTCAAAAGCGACCGCGAAAGACCGGTTTTGCCACCTGACACGCTGTTTCTGGATGCCGGGTCCCTGTTCAGTCACCTGAAACAATTTGCCCGGCTGGCGTTATCTAGTGGTCAGCACCCAGACTTTTTACCCGCCCCCGATGTTGCGGTTTCCCGTCGTGCCGACGACCCGGTTGGCAAGCTGCGTCAGCTGGTCGATGCAGGCACGTCACATATTGTGCTGTGTGCCGATTCAGCCGGACGTCGCGAGACACTGCTGCAGATGCTGTCAGAATTCAACCTGCAGCCTGATTCGGGTACCGACACTCTGCACGACGCACTGGCACAACCCAGTCGCTTCAGTATTACTGTTGCTCCGCTTAGTTCAGGTTTTGCCATACCGGCACTGAGCATCATCCTGCTCACTGAAAACGACCTGTACCCGGCAGTGGCTCATTCATCAAGGCGAGCCAGCAAACGCAATACCGATGGCAGCAATGCTGAAGCCATGGTCCGCGATCTCTCGGAACTGCGCGAAGGCGACCCGGTCGTTCATGTACAGCACGGCATCGGTCGTTACCATGGCCTGATCGACATGGACCTCGGTGAAGGAAAAATGGAATTTCTTCACCTTGAATATGCGACGGGCAGCGCCTTGTATGTACCCGTCTCTCAACTCCACCTGATCGCCCGCTACAGCGGCGCCGACCCCGATGCAGCCCCGCTGCACCAACTGGGCTCTGGACAATGGGACAAGGCTCGCCGTAAAGCCGCAAAACAGGTTCGTGATGCCGCTGCTGAATTGCTGGCCTTGTACGCCATGCGAGAAGCGCGCGAAGGCTACGCCTTCAATCTGCCTCTGAATGATTATCAGGCCTTTGCCGAAGGCTTTGGCTTCGAAGAAACACCCGATCAGGCTGCCGCGATTGAAGCCGTCATCAAAGACATGACCTCGGGCAGACCCATGGATCGACTGGTATGCGGCGACGTTGGCTTTGGTAAAACTGAAGTGGCCTTGCGCGCCGCCTTCCTGGCAGTTGCCAATGGCAAACAGGTTGCCCTGCTCTGCCCCACCACACTGCTGGCAGAGCAGCATGCGCAGACATTCTCGGATCGCTTTGCCGATTGGCCCGTCAAAGTGGTTGAGTTATCGCGGTTTCGTTCCGCCAAAGACATCAATGCAGCGATTGCCGGATTGTCGGACGGTACCGTGGACATAGTCATTGGCACGCATAAAATCCTGTCGAAAGACGTTAACTTCAAACGTCTGGGTCTGGTCATCATTGATGAAGAACACCGCTTCGGCGTGCGACAAAAGGAAGCCCTCAAGGCCCTGCGAGCCGAAGTTGATGTGCTGACCCTGACGGCAACGCCCATCCCTCGAACCCTGGGCATGTCACTGGAAGGCATCCGCGACTTTTCAGTCATCGCAACTGCCCCGCAAAAGCGTCTGGCCATCAAAACCTTTGTCAGACGTGAAGACGGCAGTACCATCAGGGAAGCCTTGCTGCGGGAGCTCAAACGGGGTGGTCAGGTATATTTCCTGCACAATGAAGTGGAAACTATTCATAACCGGCGCGCACGTCTTGAAGAACTGGTGCCAGAAGCGCGTATTGCTGTGGCTCATGGCCAAATGGCCGAACGTGAGCTTGAACAGGTCATGAAAGGCTTTTATCAGCAACGCTTCAATGTCTTGCTCTGCACCACCATCATTGAAACCGGTATCGATGTGCCCACTGCCAATACCATTGTCATCCATCGTGCCGACCGTTTGGGTCTGGCCCAGCTTCACCAGTTGCGCGGTCGGGTCGGGCGCTCGCATCACCAGGCCTACGCTTACCTGTTGACCCCGGGCGAAGACGCCATCACCAGTAATGCCAAAAAACGTCTTGAAGCCATTCAAGCCATGGAAGATCTGGGTGCGGGATTCTTCCTGGCCATGCATGACCTTGAAATTCGCGGTACTGGCGAGGTGTTGGGTGAATCGCAGTCGGGCAATATCCATGAAGTGGGTTTTTCGATGTATTCCGAGATGCTGAATACGGCCGTTCGCGCCCTGAAAGCCGGCGAAGAGCCCGATCTTGAATCGCCCTTCAACGCCAAGTGTGAAGTTAACCTGCACGCACCAGCGCTCTTGCCGTCTGACTACTGCCCGGATGTTCACGCGCGACTTGGCTTGT
>CAYTSJ010000070.1:0-7871 GCA_964440385.1 uncultured Pusillimonas sp.
TGCTCATCGTTTGCTTCTTTAAAACTGCCCACCTTGATGCAGGCATTGCGTTCTACGGCCTGGACCACCAGCATGATCATGGTCATCATGGTGTGTTCGGTTTCGTTCAGCCAGATCTTGAACATGAGCGGTGTTACCGTGAATCTGGTCAAGGCGGTGATTGGTCTTGAATGGTCGCCGGTATTGATGTTCATCATGCTGATGATGTTGGGATTTGTGTTGTGCATGTTCATCGACCAGATCGCGGTCATGATCCTGCTCGTGCCGCTTTACAAACCACTGATTGCCGCACTCGGATTTGATCCCTTGTGGTTCTGGTCCATCTTTTTGGTGAATGTGGCACTAGGCAATGTCACCCCGCCCTTCGGTTACACCTTGTTTACCTTGCAGGGGGTGGCTCGCGGCTCAACGATTCAAGATCTCTATCGTGCCTCGGTTCCGGTCATCGTGCTTTATTCGCTGGCGATCGCGATTCTGGCTATCTTCCCCGACATCATTCTGATTTTGCCTTCTTTAATGTGATTCAACACAGCAGATATAACCATTAATGGATACAGCTATGGATTTAGGTATTGCAGGGCTGAACGCCCTCGTATTGGGTGGGTCTCAAGGTCTGGGCTTCGCGTGTGCGCAAGCTTTGGCCGATGCAGGGGTCAATGTTGCGGTCAATGGTCGAGACCCGGAGCGGGCGCAGCAGGCTGCCAAAGCGTTGGGCGGGAATGCCATTGCTGTGCCGGGCGACATTTCTGACCCTGCTGCCCGCAGGGCGGTCATGGACGAGGTTCGCAGCAAGCTGGGGGCGCTGTCCATACTCGTCACCAATGCAGGCGGGCCACCGCCCGGGCCGGTGGAACAGCACGATTACAAAATTTGGCAAAGCGCCCTCGAAACCAACATGCTGTCGGCCCTCGATTTCGCAGTCATGGCCCTGGCCGACATGCGTGCCAGCGGGTTTGGCCGCATTGTTAACGTCACTTCGTTTACCGTGCGCGAACCTTACGCCAATATGGGTCTGGCAACGGGGGTGCGTGCCGGCCTGACGGGGGCCATGGCTAGCCTGGCTCGCGAGGTCGCGCCGTTTGGCATTACCGTCAACAATATTTTGCCGGGTCTCATGGACACCGGGGCCCTTGTCCGTGTTTACAAGGCACAATCTGCCAAAGACGGTATTTCAACCGATGAGGTCAAGCGTCGCATGGCGGAATCCATTCCCATGCAGCGCCTTGGTCTTGCCGAGGACTTTGGACCTTTGTGTGCGTTTATGTGTTCAAAGCACGCCAGCTATATCACCGGACAGAACATTACCGTTGACGGTGGCCTGGTCAAGTCGCTGCTCTGATCATTCGGGGGGGGGCGCCCCCCCCCTTTAATTACTCACCAGGCTCTTCGTACATGAAGGGGATGACTTCGTCGGCTTTCAGTCGATAGCCGCTCACGCCCATCTCGGAGTTGTTGCGTTCCGTTTCGATGGGGCCTGTGACCCAGACGGTATCCATAGACAACAGATTGGGTATGGGCTTGTCACTGAACACATGAATGATCTGGTTGGCCGGTGGCGGCGGGGTGTGAATGCAGGCCCCGAAATAAGGGACCAGCAGAAATTCACGCATCCCTTTCTCGTCTTCTTCCAAAGGCACCACAAAGCCGGGTAACTTTATTTTTTTCTGGTTGAACGTGCTGACGGTAGGCGCTTCGTCCCAGACTTTACGCATCCGGTCGTACAGCCGCTGGACTTTTGGGTCGCTGTCGGGCAAGTAAGACAATTCTTCCAGGTCTTTGAATGAGTTGGCCGGGTCCCAGTCTGGGGGTACAAGCTCGTCCCACGTAACTTCAGTGTAAGACTTGGGTTGTGCGAAAACCGGGAGGGGTGCGGCGCACAGCAGGGCCAGCAGAGCCCTGCGAGTCGGAGAATGTGTCATGGGGTGGGTTGACATCAGCTTGTCGGTGACAGACCGTCGGAAAGGGTAACAACATAGGCACGCCAGGCAGGTATCAAGCCAGCGATCAGGCTGGCGGCAATGATACACAGCGCAATCACCCCTTCGTTCGGGGAGGGCATCGAAAGCGATAGTGTAATCCCGGTGCGGGTTTGGAGCCAGGGGCCGGTCGTGACGATCAGGGCGATCAGCAGGAGTATCCCGGTAACTAATCCTGCCAGTGTCACCAGCACACTTTCAGCACTGACCAGGGCCACAATATGTGCCGGACGAGCACCCACCGAGCGCAGAACCGCCAACTCGCGCCGACGTTCATTGAGCGACGTCAAAATCACAGACATCAGTCCGGCCAGGCTGACGGCGGCAATCAGCCAGCCCATGACCTTGAGGATAGATTCAATCGGCGTCAGCAGGCCCCATAACTCGTCCAGCGTCACTCCCGGAAGAATGCCCATCAGGGGTTCGGCCGTGAAGGTATTGATATAGCGTTGCAATGAAAATACGGCGGCTCGGCGTTCAAGCCCCACCAGCGCAGCATTGATGGTTGTGGATTGAAGGGAATCGGGCAGGCGCTGGTCGACGTTGGCGCGACCCGGCAGGGGGCGACCGGCCATCCAGCCAGTGTGAAGGGCCGACATGGCGGGCAGGCCGATGAGGATGCTGCGATCTACCGGTGTACCCGTGCGTGCCAGGACGCCTGACACGGTAAAGGGGTGGTCATCATGTGAAATGGCGTTGAGCCCGCCGTCGCCGTGTGACAGGGTTAGTCGTGCGGTTACGCCATAGCCCAGTTTTTCTGCGACCTCGGCCCCCAGCACCGCATCAAAGGGGCCTTGCCAGGGACTGCCCTGCTGAAACGTCAGCGGTTGTCGCAGACCGTAGCGAACATGCGTGAAATAGTCCGGGGTCGTCCCGATGACCGGAAAGCCGCGATGAGAGTCCCCTTTGGCAATGGGCACCACCCAGGCCACCCCCGGTTGTCGGGCGATGGCCTCAACGCTGGCCCACTTCAGCGTGTTGGTGGGCGAGCCGACATGGAACACGGTGTACAGCAACAACGGCAGTTGACCGCCCCGGGCCCCGACGATCAGGTCGGTGCCGGACACCGCCGATACGAAGTGGCTTCGCAAATCATGACGAACCCGCTCAAGGCCAAGCAACATTATGGTCGCCAGCGCAACAGAAATCACCGTGAAGGTGAGTGAAAATCGCCGGTTCCAGGCGCTGCGCCACGCAAGACTCAGTAGCCAGGTGTTCATTGTATGACCCCGATGGTGTTTGCTGACGCTTTCATACCCGTCTGTACCCGGTTGAGCTCGGGCAAGTACACCCGCTGGTCGAAGTAACGCCCCAGGGCGTTTTGATGACTGACAAAAACAATGGCACTGTTGGCTTGCGTTGCCGCTTCCAGCAAGTGCTGCATGAAATTTTCACAGTTCTCTTCATCCAGGGCAGAGGTCGGTTCGTCGGCGATGATCAGTGCAGGGCGTCCAATCAGGGCACGTGCGGCGGCGACGCGTTGCTGCTGTCCAACCGACAGCCGGCCAGACGGTTGCCGGATGTCCTTGGATGACAGCCCCATGTTGAGCAGTAGTTCTTGGGCGCGTGCCTCGGGTGAGGTGGCTTCAGCCCTGGCGGCGCGCCGTCGATGGTCTGAAAAATAGCAAGGTGCCAGCACATTTTGCAGTGCGCTGAGGTAAGGCACGAGGTTGAATTGCTGAAAAATATAGCCGACGTGGTCGGCGCGGTAACGATCACGGCGTGCAGGTGCCAGATCACCCCAGTTCTGACCCAGCAGTCGGACATGACCTGATGACGGCAGCACAATGCCAGCCATTAAGCCCAGCAGCGTGCTTTTTCCGCAGCCACTGGGGCCGTGCACAAAGGTACGGCTGCCTGCTGCAACCTCAAGGTGTTGAATGTCCAGCACAGGTTCGGTGCGGTGTGGCCAGCGGTAGGTCAGCTGTTCAAGCGCCAGTACCGAAGATGTCATTGCTGTGCCCGTTACTTTGTTAGCGCAATGCGCGGTTTGGCTCGGGGCAATGTCATGCCGCTCTGCCCTTTAGGCCCTGCAACCTGAACCTGGAGGGTTTGCAGACGCGGAAAGGCGTCAAACAGGGGTTTGGCATCGATAAACTGTAAGGTGTCGCCGGATTTGCAGGCGTATTCCACGGTCAGCTCGGCATCGTTGTGGGTGTCGGTGTCATGCGCATGGCCTGCGTGAGTGCTGTGCGCCCGGTGGCTGTACAGTTCAGTGGCATTGATATGTGTGGGTTGGCAATTTCCAGCGTCATCCAGGGTGAACAGGCTACCCCCGTTTTTCAGTGTCTTCTGTGCTGTTGCGACGCGCGCACGTTCGGCGTCATTGCGCGGCGCATGCTCGAACCCCAGCAGATTGTCTAGCGGCGACGTTAGCGTCAGGGTCATGCTGCGTGGTTCGATCGCGATGTTCAATTCGGCCAGGCCGTGGACATGTTTCCCGGACGCCTGCGCGTTTGCTGGCGAACCCAGCCCTAACAACCCCAAGGTCAGGCTGCCTAGCACTGCGGTGCGAAGTGTAGTCTTGCGTTGTGGGGAAGACGATGCCTGGGGCTTGTTTGGCAGGGGGCGATGTACGGCAAATAGAGTCATGGCTTCGAAAGGTCAGAGTTATCGTTGTTACTTTATAACATCGCCGAGACAGGATTTCATTGTCTTGAGCCTTCACGTACGCGCGTGCGAAGCGAGTAGTCGCCTACCGATGGCACATCATCGTGGTGATTCTGTTCATCCATGGAGACCTGATGTGCCGCGTCAAATAATGTTTGCAACAGCGGATTATTTGCGGCATCTGCCCGGTAAATGATGCCAATCGGGTAGTTTGAGTTGAGGGCGGGTATGGGGACGATACCCACCTTACCTGCTGCAGCATATGACTGTGCCACTTTCTGGGGCAAGATCGACAGCAGCTTCGTGTGATTGAGCATTTCAATGGTCACAAACACCGATGTGGTTTCTATATCAACGCGCGGTGCCTTTAACCCAAGGCCTGCCAGCGTCGAGGCGACCAGGTTATAGACGGCCCCCTGCCGTGCCGGGAGCATCCAGGCCGTGTGTTCAAGCACCTGGCGTTGTTTCGCGGCATCCTTGGTCAGTACGGGGTGACCGCAGCCCGATACGATGACGGTGGGTTCTGCATAGAGCGCCTGGTGACGCAAATCAGGCGTCAGGTTTTCCATCACGATGCGACCAAAAATACAGTCGATTTCCCCCTTGGACAGCTGATCCAGGAGCTGATGCTCAACGGCCTCACGCAGTTCCAACGTCAGCCCTGGTGAAGTTTCATGCAGCGCCAGATGCAGCGTGGGCATGAACTCGGGAATGACGACCGGAAATACCCCGATTCGCAAATGGCCTGTGCTGCCTTTTAACGCTGCGAGCAACTCGGTATGGGTGGCTTGCATTTCGGCCAGCATGATTCCCGCACGGCGGGTAAGCACCCTGCCGGCCGCGGTGGGTGTCAGACCGCGACGGTTTCGATTGAAAAGCGGGGTCTGGAACATATCCTCGATTTCCCTAAGTAGCTTGCTGGCGGTGGGCTGTGCCATGTGCAGGTTTTTAGCCGCCCGGCCCAGGTTCGGATCGCTGCCAAGCCAGTCCAGCAGCGCCAGATGGCGCAAACGCAGCCTGCCCATGAGGCGCCGGAAATCTGTTTCTTGAGTCATTTAGACATTCAGTTTTGGAATTACAAAGATCATTTTATTCATGTTTGAGGTATGTCATAAGTGTTGCGTAACTTATAAGATCGCTTCACATAAAACCGGGATTTGAAAACAACAGTCGAGCACAGACTGTTAACTTCCGGAGAGCTGCCAAGCGGTTGCCCTGTAACCGGACGCTGCAAAACTAAATCAAGGAAATCAAGAATGATTGATATCGCCATTCCCTACGGGGCCTACTGGTCAACACCGTTCACCCGCTGGCAGGGCAGTTTCGCGCATTTGCATAGCGTGAAGTTTGCCGCCCACGTGGCTAAAAACGTGCTCTTGCAGCGCCAGTTTGACCTTGCGCAGATAGATCATGCGGCCTTGGGAATTTCAGTGCCACAGCGAGGATCCTTTTATGGTTTGCCTTGGTTGATGGGCGAGATGGGGGCCGCGCATGTGGCAGGGCCGACCATCAGTCAGGCGTGTGCAACCGGTGTGCGACTGATGCAATCGGTGGCGTCTACGATTCGTGACGGCGATGCCCAGGTCGCTCTGGCCATTGCCTGTGACCGGATTTCAAACGGGCCGCACATTTATTACCCTTCGCCGCATGGTCCGGGTGGTACTGGCGAGCATGAAAACTGGGTCCTGGATAATTTCAACTGTGATCCGTTCACGGGTGTCAACATGCTGACAACGGCTGAAAATGTTGCCCGAGAGTATGGTGTGACGACATCACAGCAGAATGAGCTGACGTTGCGTCGCTATGCGCAATATGAAGATGCATTAAAGGATGACAGTGCATTCTTGCGCCGTTTCATGACCTTGCCGTTCGACGTGCCTGATGCGCGCTTCAAGAAAACCCAGACCACGATTACCGGTGATGAGGGGATTTTCCCGACCACCCAGGAGGGGTTGGAAAAACTCAAGCCTGTCATGGAGGGGGGTACCGTCACGTTTGGTGGGCAAACTCATCCTGCCGACGGTAATGCCGGGATGATTCTGACAACTCCGCTGCGTGCCGCAGAGCTGTCGCGCGACCCGAAAATCGATGTGCGGATCGTGTCTTTTGGTCAGGCGCGCGAACGACCCGCCTACATGCCTGCGGCACCTGCGCCAGCTGCGCGCAGGGCACTGCAGGCCGCGGGTTTGCAAGTGAGCGATCTGAAGGCGATCAAGACGCACAATCCTTTCATCGTGAATGACCTGGTGCTGGCCAAAGAACTGGGTGTATCGCCCGATCACTTCAATGAATTCGGCTGCTCATTGGTATGGGGACATCCTCAGGCGCCCATGGGTATTCGCGCGGTCATTGAGCTGATCGAAACGCTGGTTCTGAAAGGCGGAGGCTACGGTCTGTTCGTCGGATGTGCCGCCGGTGATTCAGCAATGGCAATCATTATCAAGGTGCAGGATTTATCATGACGACCTATGCCATGCCGCATGTTTGGCCCACAGTGGTGCATATGCTGGACGATGCCGCCCGCCGTGCTCCGGATCACATCGCACTGGTCTGTGGTGACGAGCAGTTGACCTATAAAGAGTACGCTGCGTGTGTCACCTGGCTGGCTGCACGGTTGCAAACGGCTGATCTGGGGGCAGGCGAGCGCGTGGTGTTGCTGATGGGCAATTCCATTGATATTGCCATTGCAACCTTTGCTGTGCAGGCAGCCGGTGCCCAGGTAGTGCCGCTTAACCCCGCCTATACCGTCAGTGAATTGTCGCAGGTAGTCGACAACGCCTCGGCTCGGGGTATTTTCTACGATGAGTCAGTTGCCCATGTGGTTGCCCAGGTTGCCCATCGCTTTGACACCCTGTTTCAGGTGGGTAATGGTCTGCATTCCCAACGTTTGACGGCGTGGAAAAACCAGACGCATCTGGCTGGGCAATTGCCTTTGCCTGCGCCAGATATGCCTTCCACGTTGCAATATACCGGGGGCACCACTGGTGTACCCAAAGGGGTCAGTCTGACGCATCGGGCTGTGGCCACCAATGTCAGTCAGCGTGAAGCCTTGTTACCTACCCGGCCGGATATCGAGCGGGTTCTCGCGATTACCCCGTTGTTTCATGTTTATGCCGTGTCCATGGGTTTGTACTTGTCGGCCTATTGCCGTGGTACGTTGGTCATTGTGGATCGTTATCGACCCGATATTGTGCTTGAACATATCGAACGACATCAGATTACGCTGATGTCGGGTAGCCCGACTATTTTTATGGGCCTCATGGGATATGAGGGCTTTTCTAGGGC
>CAYTSJ010000071.1:0-7868 GCA_964440385.1 uncultured Pusillimonas sp.
CTTGAAGAAGCGGGCTTGGTCATCAGCGCCCGCACGCCCACTGAACAATTGCCTGAAATCATGGAATTGCCTTCGCATCCCTGGTTCATGGGGGTTCAGTTTCACCCTGAATTTACCTCAACACCCCGCGACGGGCATCCGTTGTTTACCAGCTTTATCAAGGCGGCACTGCAGCATAAAGTGCAGGGCAGCTCAAAGGCCCCGGCATGAATCTGTGCGGCTTTGATGTCGGCCTGACCCGGCCTTTTTTCCTGATCGCTGGTCCTTGCGTTATCGAGTCGCGCCAAATGGCCTTTGATACTGCCGGGCAGTTGCAAGAAATTACAAAAGCGTTGGGTATCCCCTTCATTTACAAAAGTTCGTTCGATAAGGCGAACCGCAGTTCCGGCAAGTCTTTTCGAGGGCCCGGGATGCAAGAGGGTTTGCAAATTCTGGCTGATGTCAAAGCTCAACTGGGTGTGCCGGTTCTTACCGATGTGCACGACCAGACGCAGGTTCACGAGGTTGCCGCAGCGGTTGATGTACTGCAAACACCGGCTTTTCTATGTCGCCAAACCGACTTTATTCAGGCGTGTGCAGCCACGCTAAAGCCGGTCAACATCAAAAAGGGCCAGTTTTTGGCCCCGCACGACATGTTGCAGGTCGTGAACAAGGCGCGCGATGCAGCCATTGCCGCGGGTGGTGACGGCAGCAATATTATGGTGTGCGAGCGTGGTGCCTCATTTGGTTACAACAACCTGGTTTCCGATATGCGGTCGTTGGCTATCATGCGTGAAACCGGTTGTCCGGTGGTCTTTGACGCTACGCATTCCGTGCAGTTGCCTGGTGGTCAGGGTACTTCCTCTGGCGGGCAACGCGAATTTGTTCCTGTGCTTGCGCGTGCTGCGGTGGCTGTCGGTATTGCCGGTTTGTTCATGGAGACGCATCCTGACCCCGACAAGGCGCTCTCTGATGGTCCTAATGCAGTGCCATTAGGAAAAATGGCGGGTTTACTTCAATCTTTGGTCAGTATCGATCGCTGCGTTAAAGAAAACGGCCTGTTCGAGCTCGACTGACCACGACCTGGCGGAGGGGCCATGGAGTTATCTTTTCTGGGTGCAGCGGGTACCGTCACCGGTTCGCGTCATTTACTCGAGTCCGATGGTCGCCGCATTCTTATCGATTGCGGGCTATTTCAGGGGTTGAAGTTTCTGCGTCAGCGTAACTGGGCGCCTTTTCCGGTAGGTCCTGGCAGCATTGATGCGGTGGTTCTGACCCATGCTCACCTCGATCATTCGGGTTATTTACCCCGGTTTGGACGCGAGGGCTTTAAGGGGCCCGTTTATGCCTCCGACCCGACAATCGATCTTGCCAGAATCCTGCTTCTCGACAGCGCCCATATCCAGGAAGCCGATGCCGAGTTCATGAACCGGCACAAGTTGTCTTCCCATGAGCCAGCGCTTCCTCTTTACACCACCAAAGAAGCACAGCAAGTCATTCGTCAATTTCGGGCATTGCCAAGGGGTGGTTTTCACGATATTGGCGGCAAGATCAACATCAAACTGAATTGCGCCGGTCACATCATGGGCGCTTCGACCATCGAGGTGCAATGGAATGGTCGAAAGCTGGTGTTTTCAGGTGATTTGGGCCGATATGACGACCCCGTCATGCCTGACCCACAACCTGTGGCAGAGGCTGATTACCTCGTGCTCGAGTCAACCTACGGTGACCGGCTGCATGACAAGAGTCCGCCCGAGGTTGTGCTTGAAGATATCATCCGCCGCACGGCCGAGCGCGGGGGGACGGTCGTGATTCCGGCGTTTGCGGTAGGGCGTGTTCAAATGTTGCTGTTCTATTTGCACAAATTACGCAAATCCGGTCGCCTTCCTCAAAATATGCCGATTTATCTCGACAGCCCGATGGCACTCGAGGCCGTTCGCGTTTACCGTGATCACCCTGGCGAACAGAGACTTTCCGGCGCTCAGGCGCGTGAAGTCAGCGGGGTTGCCGAGTATATTGAAAGCGTTGAAGCCTCCAAGGCGCTAGACTCAACGCCCATGCCCAAAATCATCATTTCTGCCAGTGGTATGGCCACCGGTGGGCGCGTCATTCATCACCTCAAGCGCTATGCGCCTGATCCGCGCTCCAGTATTTTGTTTGCGGGTTATCAGGCAGCAGGTACGCGCGGCGCCAAAATGCTGGCAGGTGCTTCAACCATTAAAATCCATGGGGAATATGTCCCGGTCAAGGCTGAACTGAACAATCTTTCAATGCTTTCTGCCCATGCCGATGCAGACGAAATCATGCGCTGGCTGGGTGGCTTTCAACGTCCACCCCGGCAAACTTTCCTGGTACACGGTGAGCCTGAAGCCGCCGATGCCCTGCGCTGCCGCATCAAAGACGAACTAGGCTGGAAGGTGCGTGCCGTCGAGCATCTTGAAAAGGTCACCCTGAAGTAACCTGACGGGGCATCGACAGTCAGAGACAAAGTAAAATCCGGTCATTAATCGTTAAACACTATTTTTTCTTTTCTTAGGACAGGCTATGAGTGCAATCGTAGATATCATCGGGCGCGAAATTCTTGACTCGCGCGGTAACCCCACCGTCGAGTGCGATGTCTTGCTCGAATCCGGTGCAATGGGCCGTGCGGCGGTTCCTTCGGGGGCATCCACGGGTTCGCGTGAAGCCATTGAACTGCGTGACGGCAATAAAGAGCGCTATCTCGGCAAAGGGGTTCTCAAGGCCGTTGAAAACCTGAATACCGAAATCTCTGAAGCCCTGATGGGTCTGGATGCACAAGAGCAAACCTTCATTGATCGTACCCTGATCGAGCTTGACGGTACCGAAAGCAAAAGCCGGCTGGGCGCCAACGCCATTCTGGCGGCCAGTATGGCTGTTGCCCGCGCAGCGGCCGACGATTCGGGCCTGTCGTTGTACCGTTATTTCGGTGGCAGCGGCCCGATGCAAATGCCCGTACCCATGATGAACGTCATTAACGGTGGTGCGCACGCCAACAATACGCTCGACATGCAAGAATTCATGATTCTGCCTGTCGGTGCAAAAAGCTTCCGCGAGTCCCTGCAGATGGGCGCTGAAGTGTTCCACGCGCTTAAAAAACTGATTCACGATCAAGGCATGTCGACGGCAGTGGGTGATGAGGGTGGTTTTGCGCCCAACGTTGCCAATCACGAAGCTGCCATTCAACTGATTTTGCAAGCCATCGAGTCTGCAGGCTACGAAGCCGGTTCGCAAATTGCCTTGGGTCTTGATTGCGCCAGTTCTGAGTTCTACCGCGATGGCAAATATCACCTGGCCGGTGAAGGTGGGGTGTCGTTAAGCGCTGCTGATTTTGCCAACCTGCTGTCCACATGGTGCGACAAGTACCCCATTATTACCATCGAAGATGGTATGGCTGAAGACGACTGGGCGGGCTGGAAAATCCTCACCGAGCAGCTGGGCAAGAAAGTGCAGCTGGTGGGTGACGACCTGTTTGTGACCAACACCAAGATACTGAAGCAGGGGATTGACCAGAACATTGCCAACTCCATCCTGATCAAGATCAACCAGATCGGTACCCTCACTGAAACCTTTGCAGCCATCGAAATGGCCAAGCGTGCCGGTTATACCGCGGTGATCTCGCATCGTTCGGGTGAAACCGAAGACTCAACCATTGCTGACATTGCCGTGGCGACTAACGCCATGCAAATCAAGACCGGTTCGTTGTCTCGTTCTGATCGTATGGCCAAATACAACCAGTTGCTTCGTATCGAAGAAGAGTTGGCCGACGTGGCGTCCTACCCTGGCCGCGACGCGTTTTACAACCTGCGCTAATTCTTAACGGGCCTGCCTGTGCGCCTTTTGCTTTTGCTTCTGGTGGTATTAACCGCGGCAATCCAGTACCCGCTCTGGCAGGGTAAGGGAAGCTGGGCGCGTGTTGCCGAACTTGAGCAACAGGTTGCTCGCCAGGAAGAAATCAATGCGGCGCTGGCTGCACGTAACAATGCCCTGGCGGCCGAGGTTCAAGACCTGAAGTCCGGTACCGATGCCATAGAAGAGCGTGCCCGCTCTGAATTAGGTATGGTCAAGGGGGGCGATATATTCGTACATATATTGTCCCCTGACACGGCCGCCTCTGTCTCCCCCTGATATTGACTGCTTTGGTTGGCAGCGTTTTCAGGACTTAAAAAACTTTCCTTTTGTTCCAAATTGTGTTCTGCATTTTCCAGAGCGCGGGTTGGCGCGTCTTTGATGTGAATATCAGAGGCTGTTGACGGGGTCGCGGGCAGGGGATTCTGAGCCCCCGGATTTAATGGGCTTACCGGAGCAGGGATGGGTGGGTCCTCAAAGGCAGGCTGCGCGTTTTGGCGATACGTCTGACGTGTGACGCGCCCGATGGCTTCATCGGGCCAGAGCACCGGGTGTGACTGCATGGTCAATATGACGTCTTCTTTAAGTGATATCGTGTTTCCGATGATCATGCCCAAGCCGGGTAAAAGCGGTTGATATCGCCAGGTCAGCCGCAAAGACAGCGTATTGGCCTCGAAAATGGTTTGCCCTGAGGTTGGGCCCATCCCTTCCGGCCATCCTTTGTGGCTAAGGTCCTGGTGCTGTTCAAGCTGGTAGCTGTTGTTGATAGTGGCAAAGCCAGAGGCATGTTTTACCGCTGGATCTGTGCTTGAAAAATCGGCAAACGCTTTACTGTGCGGGCTAATCAATTGGATATGCCAGGGCAGTTCGCGATAATTGTCGCGATGCCGGGCCATGGCTTTTCGTACCCTTTGATTTGATGTTTCTGTTTTGGTGGGTGGGTAGAGCGGTTCGAGGGCGTGCTCGAAGGCGTTTGCAATCTGGGCAGGGTGGGCGTTATGGGTTGAGCCGGCGCGACCTGCTTCCATCAGGGCGACGTTGATGGCTTGCCGGATAAACATCACGTGGCTGATTTCAATGCCCCCCATGGCGGTCAGCAGCAGTGGGCCAACGACCCAAAGGAACTCGATCATGCCGGTACCTTTTTGCCGCGCAATTGTTTTTTCGGGTTTATGTGTGGAAGACGAAAAAAATGTCATCACCCATTATGAAGTGATGACATTGGCACGTCGATTGTGACTTGTACGTGGGTATAGGTTCAAGTTGAAACGGGTTTGAGCATTCATCAAGTCACTTGTGGTGCTTGAATCATCGGGCCAGACACCCGAAACCCGCCCACTTTAATGCAATGATTTCGGGTTGGCGTGTCCGCTATCCCTGCTGGCAGTGAACAACCCGGCACAGTCGACAGCGTCAAACTGATAGGGTTTGCCACAGAAATTACAGGAAATATCGACGGTATCGCGCTCGGACAGAATGCTTTCAATTTCGGTAGCCCCAAGCATGCGGAGCATATTACCGACCCTCTCGCGGGTGCAGGGGCAATGCCACCTGACCGGACCAGGCTCGAATGTCAGCAAGGTTTCTTCCCAGAACAAACGTTGCATCAGTTCATCTGACTCGAGCGTTAAAAGCTCTTCGGTTTGCAAGGTTTCAGAGAGAATCACTGCGCGTTGCCAGGTTTCGTCCTGGTCTGCGGCGCTGACTGTACCGCCATGGCCAGGCAACTTTTGCAACAAGACACCTGCGGAGCACTGCTCGTTGGCGGCCAGCCACAAACGGGTATCAAGCTGTTCAGAACTGCGCATATAGCCTTCAAGCACCTCGGCTACCGAGTCCCCGTCAAGGGGAACAATACCTTGGTAGGGTTGCAAATCAGTAGTTTCGCGGTTGGGGTCAAGCACAACAATAAACCGACCCTTCCCGTTGCTGTTCAGCAAGGTTTGCAGTGTGCCGTTTTCGGGCAGGCTGTAACCTTCGCGCAGTGAAGCGGTTGCCCGAATTTCAAGATTGACGTTGCATTCGACGACGATAAGGGCGACGGGCCCGTCACCTTGCAATTGCAGCACAAGTGAACCATCGAATTTAATGTTTGATGCCAGCAGCACAGCGGCTGAGACAAGTTCGCCCAGCAATTGCTGCACACAAGCAGGATACTGCTGGTGCGCCAGGCCGTCTTGCCAGGCTTCTGTCAAGCGAACGGCTTGCACACGCACTGTGCCGTTTTGGAAAAGGTATTTTTTAAGTTGATTGCTCATACCGCAATTTTAGCGTATTGCGATATTTCTACTGGCGTAGCGGTTCAGTTTGAGGGGGTCATCTTGTGCAAGTGCTGCTTGTATTCTTTACCGCGATCAACGTAATGAGCGCTGTTGTGTGCCAATCGCTCAAGCTCTTCGGCAGACATTTGCCGCACAATTTTGCCGACCCCGACCACCAGAGAGCCGTCAGGGATATGTCGGCCCTCGGGGATGATGGCGCCGGCACCAATCAGGCAATTTTTACCCACATGTGCATTATTCAGAACGATGGCTTGCATGCCAATCAGGGTGCCGTCTTCGATGGTGCAACCATGCAGCATGGCCTGGTGCCCGACAGTGACCCGTTCGCCGATCTTCATGGGAGTGCCTTCGTCGACGTGCAACACACTGTTTTCCTGAATATTGCTATCTTTGCCGATGCTGATGGCAGCATTGTCACCACGAATACTGACATTCGACCAGATGCTTACCCCCGACTGAAGTGTGACGTCACCGATGATGTCGGCGCTATCAAAAATGAAGGTATCGGGGTCAATGTTGGGTGTCAGGTTTTTTAAGCGGTAAATAGCCATAGTGCATTCAAATCAGTTGGGTTTAAACAGCGATATCAGGTGGGGTGTCTGGTGATGAGTTGGTTTGATGACCATCAAACCAGAAGTAACCGTCGCGGTCAATGTGTCCCAGGTCACCGGTCAAGAACCAGTCACCGCGGAAGCAGTCAGTGGTTGCAGGGCCGGCGTTCCAGTGGCCAATGAATAAACCGGGGTCTGGAAATCCGTGAATATCAAACCGGTTTACTGCAATTTCTCCGGTGACACCGGCGGCGCATACGCGACCATCAGAATCTACGACAGAGACCCAATGGCCCGGATAGGCCTTACCCAGACTGCCGGCGCGTGAGGGCCAGCGTGAACTGTGGCCCAACACGCAAGGGGCTTCCAGACAACCATAGACATGATTCGGTGTCAGCCCAAGTCTGGATTCGCACCAGGATTGAACTTGGGGCGAAGGATGTTTGCCTGTCGTAACCATACCGCGCAGCGACAGGGCCGTGGTGTCCAGGTCAGGTGATTCGATCATGACGGTGCGCAAGGACGACCACGGTACGCTGATATTGGTGATTTTGTAATGCGCTAATCGTTCTATGATGCTGTAAGTGGGCTCATTGCCGGGAAGAGCCACGATGGGTTGGCCAAAATAAAGGCAGGGCAATAAACCCTCCAGCAAGCCTTCCGGGCTACTCCAGCTGGCTTGTGTCCAGAACGTATCATGCGCTTGGGGAAACCAGTTTTGCGATGCGACAAAACCTGGCAGCAAGCCTATCAAGACTGAGTGAGGCAGTACCACACCCTTGAGGGGTTCGTCGGTACTTATCGGGTAAAGCAAAAATGCCGGATGTTGAGCACTGGTGGGGGAGATATTGAATTCTTCCAGCTGCCGAGCCAGAAGACTGTCCCACGAAAGGGTCATTTCGTGCTGAAAACCGAAACTGATGATCTGGCCCAGCGCAGGATAATGCGATTGCGCTTGTAGTATGCCAGGCACATTGGTGGTGTCAACGATAGCGACTTTGGCTTGGGCATCTTTGACGCGGGCCGTGACTTGCCGTGCATTCAGGACCGGTGAGAGGGGAACCACCACACCACCTACGGCAAGAATAGCCATGCAGGCCGCAACAAATTCCTGGCATTGGGTCATCGCGACGATGACACGATCTCCGTGAGCCACGCCCATGCGGCGCAAACCGCTGGCCAGCTTGCC
>CAYTSJ010000072.1:0-7863 GCA_964440385.1 uncultured Pusillimonas sp.
CGTCACGTTGGTGCGCTCACCCACGTTGATGAACAGCGAATTACGGTCGAAATTCAGGGCTTCCAGGCCAGACAGGCGCGTCATGACCGGGATCTCGGGCACCTGACGTGATGGCAAATCTTTGACACGCTCGACAATCGCCTTGATATGCTCTGGCGTTGTTCCGCAGCAGCCCCCCACCATATTGACCAAGCCTGCTGTAGCGAATTCACGTAGTAACGACGACGTATCTTCGGGCGTTTCGTCAAAGCCGGTTTCAGCCATGGGGTTGGGCAAACCCGCGTTGGGATAAACGCAGATGTAGGTATCGCAGATTTTGGACAGTTCAGCGACGTAAGGACGCATGAGTGCGGCGCCCAGCGCGCAGTTCAAACCAATGGTGACAGGACGTGCATGACGCACAGAGTTCCAGAAGGCCTCGACCGTCTGACCCGACAAGATGCGACCTGAAGCATCGGTCACAGTCCCTGAAATCATCACGGGCAAACGAACACCGCGCTTTTCGAAAATGCTTTCAACCGCGAAGATGGCCGCCTTGGCATTCAGGGTATCGAAAATGGTTTCGATCAGGACGATATCAATACCGCCATCAAGCAAGCCTTCCAGCTGCTCGGTGTAGGCCGCACGCAATTCTTCAAAAGTGACGTTACGGGCACCCGGGTCGTTGACGTCAGGCGAAATTGAAGCCGTTTTAGGCTGAGGCCCCAAAGCGCCCGCCACAAAACGTGGACGATCGGGCGTACTGAATTCTTCACAAGCCTGGCGCGCCAGGCGGGCAGACTCAAGGTTAAGCTCGTAAGCCAGTTCGGGCAGGTCATAGTCGCCCTGCGCAACCGATGTCGCCCCAAACGTATTGGTTTCAATGACATCGGCACCGGCAGCAAGGTATTTGCGGTGGATATCCAGGATGATATCGGGCCGGACCAGGGACAATAATTCGTTATCCCCTTTCAGATCTTTGCCATGATCGGCAAATCGTTCCCCGCGAAAGTCTTGCTCGGACAACTTGTACTGCTGGATCATGGTCCCCATTGCGCCATCAAGCACAAGGATACGGGAGGCCAGCAACCTGACGAACTCTGCGCCATGAGTGTACGAGGACAACGGGTAGGGCAACTTGGGATAAGACACGCGACAAGACCTGTTGAAAGAAAAGGAAATTTCAGGCCTTATTGTAGCCTGCAGGGGTTGCTTTGCCCCATGCTGCACAAGAAGAACAGTCTGACTCTACAATAAGCGCCAAACCCGGGCCACAGACCCGCTCTGGCTTCAACCTCCGCATCTCTCGCACCATGAACTCAAACGATATCTTTACGCTGGCAGGCAAAACGTACTCATCACGCTTGCTGGTTGGCACCGGCAAGTACAAAGACTTCCAGCAAACCCGTGAGGCCATCGACGCCAGTGGCGCCGAAATCGTGACAGTGGCCATCCGCCGCACCAATATTGGCCAAAACGCCAACGAGCCAAACTTGCTGGATGTCCTGCCCCCTTCAAAGTTCACCATTCTGCCCAATACGGCAGGCTGCTTCACGGCTGAAGACGCCGTACGTACATTGCGGCTGGCACGCGAACTGCTTGACGGCCACGCACTGGTCAAGCTTGAGGTGCTCGGCAGTGCCGACAATCTGTTCCCGAACATGCCAGAAACGCTGAAGGCCGCCAAAACCCTGGTCGATGACGGTTTTGACGTCATGGTTTACTGCACCGACGACCCGATTCAATGCCGCATGCTGGAAGAGATTGGCTGCGTTGCTGTCATGCCTTTGGCTTCACTGATCGGTTCCGGCATGGGCATTCTCAACCCGTGGAACTTGCGTCTGATCATCGACCAGGCCAACGTACCCGTACTGGTCGATGCCGGGGTAGGTACCGCCTCTGATGCAGCCATCGCCATGGAGCTGGGGTGCGACGGTGTCCTGATGAACACCGCCATTGCCGGCGCGCAGAACCCGGTTCTGATGGCCAGCGCCATGAAAAAAGCCGTCGAGGCGGGCCGCGAGGCGTTCCTCGCAGGCCGTATGCCACGCAAGTTCTATACCGCCAGCCCCAGCTCGCCCACTGAAGGGCTCATCCAGCCCAAAAACAAATCATGATCCCGAATACCCTGACCATCGCGGGTGTCGACCCGTCCGGCGGTGCCGGCATCCTGGCCGACATCAAAGCCATGAGCGCACTGGGTGCCTATGGCACAGCGGTTGTTGCCGCTCTTACCGCCCAGAATACACGCGGGGTTACCGGCATTGCCCCGGTTAGTCCCGAGTTTGTCGCCCGGCAAATCGACACCTTATTCGATGACGTGCGCATTGATGCCGTCAAAATTGGCATGCTGGGCCAGCAAGGCGTTACACGTGTCGTCGCCGAACGCATGGCTCACTGGAAACCCGCTCACATTGTGCTTGATCCGGTCATGATCGCCAAAAGTGGCGATGCCTTGCTGGAAAAGCCCGCGATTAACGAGTTACGAGACAGCCTGCTGCCCCTGGCCACCGTACTGACGCCAAACTTGCCTGAAGCGGGCGTTCTGGTTGAGATGAATCCGGCTGAAACCGTCAAAGACATGCGACGCATGGCCGAGCGACTGCGCCGCTTGCTGAACGATAACGGTCATCGCTGGGTGTTTCTGAAGGGGGGGCATCTGCCAGGCAACGACACCATCGACCTGCTGCACGATGGCGATCAAATGATTGAACTGCCCGGACAACGCATCGCTACCCGCAATACCCATGGTACCGGTTGCACCCTGTCGGCAGCGCTGGCCGCACTGATTCCGCAAACCAGCGACTTTCCTGAAGCTGCGCGTCGGGCCAAGGCCTATCTGGTCAAGGCGATTGAACGCGCTGATGAACTGAAGGTGGGTAACGGACACGGTCCGGTTCATCACTTCCACCCGTGGTGGTAACAGGCTAAATTACCCGCCAACCGCAGAAAACCAGAACCCGACACCGAATAGGTACAATAAGATCAACTTTATTTTCGCATCGAACGCCATGAACGCTACAGGTCTCTCCAGCATCGAACAAGCCCGTTTCAATATGGTCGAGCAGCAAGTTCGCCCCTGGAATGTTTTTGACAAGAAAGTACTGCAGGCGCTTTTCGATGTTCGCCGCGAGCGCTTCGTACCGCAAAACATGCGAGCCATGGCATTTTCCGATGTCGAACTGCCATTGATCATCAATGCCATCGACTCTCACGAAACCATGCTCTCGCCCAAGGTTGAGGCACGCCTGGCCCAGGAACTCTTGCTTGAGCCTTCAGATTGCGTCCTGGAAATCGGTACGGGCTCGGGGTATCAGGCGGCTTTGCTGGCCCGGTTGGCACAACAAGTCAAAACGGTTGAAATTGACAGCAAAATCGCGGCTTTCGCCACAGAAAACCTGCAACGCGAACATATTGGCAATGTCACGGTTGAAGTCGGCGACGGGCATACCGGCTGGGGCACTGCCGAATACGACGCCATTCTGCTGACGGGATCGGTACCGGTCATTCCCGATGCACTCAAATACCAGCTTTGCGTCGGCGGGCGTATGGTAGTGGTCGTCGGGAACTTGCCCATCATGACCGCCTGGCGCATCACACGCACCAGCGCAGCCAGCTTCGAGACTGAAGCCCTATTCGACACGGTTATCAAGCCGCTGCGTGGCACAACGCAAAGCCAGTTCAGGTTCTGAATGAAAGGCAACACGCCGTTTTCAGTTCTAGGCGCCCTGCTGGCGCTATGGTCGGGCTTGGCATTCGGTCAGACCTACACACTGCTTGATGTCTGGAAAATGGGTCTGGAGCGAGACCCGATTTATGCTTCTGTCAGGGCAAATCGCAGCGCAGTTCAAGAAAAAATACCTCAAGCGCGGGCTTTGTTGCTGCCCTTCCTGACGGCCGCAACCGGTGCCGAACTCGACGACACGCGTAACACGAATTTCGACGACAGCAAAACATCCCGAAGGGGCGTCTGGACGGTCACCCTGACCCAACCCATCATTGACATTGGTCAATGGGAAAAGTTATCGCAGTCTCAATTCCAGGTACAAGCGGCCGACCTTACCGTGCAGCAAGCCTGGCAAGACCTGATGCTACGGGTCGCACAGGCTTATTTCAATGTACTGGCTGCCCAAGACACCATCAAAACCCTTGAGGCCCAGAAAAAAGCCATTACCAACCAGCTGGACGCAGCCCGCAAAGGTTTCGAACTGGGCAGTGCCACAATTGCCGACACCTACGAAGCGCAAGCCAGGCTTGACCTGATCAACGCCAACGAAATCCAGGCCCGCAATACACTGCAAGTCAGCCTGGATCAGCTTCAGCGCATTATCAACGAGCAGCCGTCTACACTTGCAGGCCTGTCGCCAGACATCAAGTTACCTGCACCCGAGCCTGCGCGCATCTCTGACTGGACAGAACAGGCCCGCAATGCCAGCCTGGAAGTCGCTCGCGCATCACTTGAGACCAAAATTGCTGAAAAAGACATCAGCATCGCGAAAAGCGGTCACTATCCGACGCTCGATTTTTACGCCCAATCAGGGTCATCCAGTGATCGTGGCGTATATGGGCCACGCGCAGGCCCACGCTCGGTCGACAGCACCGTAGGGGTTCAGCTGTCAATTCCGCTGTATTCGGGGGGAGGTATTTCGTCTAAAGTGCGCGAACAAACTTCGATGCTGCAACGTAGCCGTTATGATCTTGAAGCGGCCCGCCGGCAGTCTGTTCAACTAACCCAGCAATATTTTTCAGGGGTTGTTTCGGGCCTTGCCCAGGTTAATGCCTTGCAAGCCGCCGAAAAATCCAGCCTGGCATCGCTGCAAGCCAACCAGACGGGTTACGAAGTGGGCGTACGGGTCAATATTGATGTCTTGAATGCCCAGCAACAGCTGTACGAGACCCAACGTGCCTTGGCCAATGCCCGCTACACGACCTTGCTCAATGGCCTTCGTTTGAAAGCCGCCGCCGGCACACTGACCGAAGCTGATTTGCAAGCTGTAAACGGGCTGCTGGTCGCAAAGCCCGCAAACTGACACACTAAAAAAACAAGTCCTGAAACGCTTGGGTTGCGCCTGAGGACCTGGTTTAGCTACGTACTTTTTTCAGCAACGCCGTGGTTGAACGATTGAACCTGAAGGGTATCGCCACGGCCTCGCCACCCCACGACCGAACACTGGCCGTTTCGGGCAAGCTTTCCATGTCGTAGTCTCCGCCCTTGACGATGATATCGGGCCGTAATGCTTCGATCAGGACCTGAGGGGTATCTTCGTCAAACACAGTCACCACACTGACGCTTTCAAGCGATGCCAGCAAAGCCTGGCGATCTTCCTGATTATTGATCGGACGATCATCGCCCTTGCCCAGACGTTTCACCGAGGCATCCGTATTTACGGCAACCACCAGCGTGGCCCCCAATTGGGCCGCCTCATCGAGGTAACTGACATGGCCACGATGCAAAATGTCGAACACGCCATTCGTAAAGACAATAGGCCGGGCAAACTGCCCTGCCCTGACGGCGGCCTCACAGTCGGCACGGGACAACATCTTGGACTCAAAGCGTACGGTCATGTCAGATTTTGGCGTGTTCAGAGCGCGGGCGTAACCGCGCGGGTCAACTCTTTGCGATAGCGATTCAGGTCTTGTACCGTTTTGAAACTGCTATCCATGAGTAACGACAAGTTATGCAAAATGCGTGAACTGACCTTGCCTTCCCAATCTTTGTCGAAATTGATCTGGTGATCCAGCCACTTCTCAAGCCAGCCTGGCGATGGCACCTTCGACTGAACCGTGTCTTCGGGGAACAAGTCTTTGTTGACGTGCAGATTAGTAGGATGAAGGGCTTGCGGCGTACGATGAGCCGAGGCCATCAAGACACCGATCTTTGAGAAAGCCAGACGCGCTTGCTGCCCAATGGCCTCACCACGATTCAGCAAGGCGCGTTTCATGTAGCGCAAATAGGCCCCGGCATGACGGGCTTCGTCGTGTGCAATGGTTTGGTAAATTGCCTTGATAACCGGCTCGGTGTGCCATTCACCCGCACGACGATACCAGTGATTAAGGCGAATTTCACCGCAAAAATGAAGCATCAGGGTTTCAAGCGGGGGCGCAGGGTCGAACTCGAACCGAACCTTGTGGAGCTCTTCTTCAGTGGGAACAAGCTCTGGACGAAACCGGCGCAGATACTCGATCAGCACCAGCGAGTGTTTTTGCTCTTCAAAGAACCAGACGGACATGAACGCCGAAAAATCACTGTCGTCCTGGTTATCGCGCAGGAACATCTCGGTGGCCGGTAACGCTGCCCACTCGGTAATGGCATTCATTTTGATCGTGTAGGCCTGGTCATCAGAGAGTTTGCTGCCATCAAAATCATCCCACGGAATATCCGTCGCCATATTCCAGCGAACAGCCTCCATCGATTTGAACAATTCAGGGTAAAGCATATGAGTCTCTCTTTAAACAACACACAACGAACAAATAGCAGTAAATCTACGCCATGCTAAGACACAAATATCGCAAAACTGTGTCAGCGTGAAAAAACATGTCAGAAAACAACATCAGTTTTGGTGACCAAAGACCGCCCACAACGCAACCCCGATACCCACGGCGACCACCGCCGCAAAAACCATGACCAGTCGATTGTTGAACTCTTGCGCTTTACGCAACCGCTCCAGCTCAAGGCGCACGCCCGGCATGGTATCAGGGCGCGACAAACTGGCATGCACCAGGCGTGGCAACTGAGGCAACATTTGCGCCCATTGGCCCGCTTCCTGGTCAAGACGACGCTTTAGCCCTTTCAGGCCGATGCGCTCGTGCATCCAGTTCTCAAGATAGGGTTTAGCCGTTTTCCAGAGGTCAAGATCAGGATCAAGATCTCGCCCCATACCTTCAATGTTCAACAAAGTCTTTTGCAGCAAGACCAGTTGTGGCTGGATTTCGACATTGAAGCGACGTGACGTTTGAAACAGCCTGAGCAAAACCTGCCCCAGTGAAATCTGCGAAAGGGGCCGATCAAAATACGGCTCACACACGGCCCGAACGGCACCTTCCAATGCCTCTTCGCGGGTATTGGGAGGAACCCAGCCCGACTCAATATGTAGTTGAGCCACCCGACGGTAATCACGTAAAAAGAAAGCCAGGAAATTCTGGGCCAGATAGTTTTTGTCATGCTCAGACAATGAGCCCACAATACCAAAGTCAAGGGCTATATACCGGCCAAGTGTTTCGGGCGCATCAGAAACATAGATGTTGCCAGGGTGCATGTCGGCATGAAAAAAACCGTCGGTAAACACCTGAGAGAAGAAGATCTCGACCCCCGTGCGCGCCAGCGCCTTGATGTCGACACCTGCCTCACGTAAACGATCGACCTGACTGACCGGAATACCCCGCATACGCTCCATGGTAAAGACCGTGGTGGTCGTGAACTCCCAGATCACTTCAGGCACGATCAGCAGATTCTGTCGGCCGGTTTCCGGACCGAAATTCCTGCGCAACTGGCTGCAGTTCGACGCTTCGCGAACAAGATCAAGCTCGTCATGCAAGTAAACATCAAATTCGGCAACCACTTCACGCGGCTTGAGACGACGACTGTCAGGAACCAGTCGTTCGATCACACTGGCCAGCACCCGCAGCAAAGCCAGGTCGTCTTCAATGACGCGCAACATCCCGGGACGCAACACCTTGACGGCGACTTCACGACCATCGTGCAAAACAGCGAAATGCACCTGGGCAATTGAAGCGGAAGCCACCGGATCCTTTTCAAAATGCTTGAACAACTGCGCCGGTGGCGCCCCCAGCGCTGCCTCAACGCAGGCGGCAGCCTGATCGGATGGGAATGGCGGCACACGATCTTGAAGCTTGGCAAGTTCTATGGCCAGATCAGGCGGAATA
>CAYTSJ010000073.1:0-7778 GCA_964440385.1 uncultured Pusillimonas sp.
CGGCGGTTCTTGCCCCCCATTTAGCGGCCCATCAGGCTTTTTCATATATTTCCGTCGGACACCTTGAGCATGAGCCGGGCAAGCGGGGTAATCAGCATACTTTAGCCGTACGTTACACGCTCAAACAGGTCGATGTCGGGCGTCTTGATCCTGAGGCTCTGGGTGAGATTCTTTCTGAACGCTCAAGAACAGAATTGTTCGCCGACCTGACTGTTGCCAATCAACAGTTGACGCAAGCCAAAGAGGCCGCAGAACAGGCGGTACAGGTCAAGTCAGCGTTTCTTGCGAACATGAGCCATGAAATTCGCACGCCCATGAATGCCATTTTGGGGATGTCTCATTTGGCGCTTAAAACCCGGCTCGATGACAAGCAGCGAGGGTACATACAGCGCGTCAATACAGCCGCGCAAAGCCTGTTAGGTATCATCAACGATATCCTTGACCTGTCAAAAATCGAAGCCGACAAAATGACCCTCGAACAGGTTCCTTTTGATTTGCACGAAGTGCTTGATAATTTAACGGGCCTCATCGGTATCAAGGCCGAATCACAAGGGCTCGAGCTGTTGCTGGAAGGTTTTCTGAAGGTTCCAAATCGCTTGGTTGGTGATTCGCTCAGGCTTGGTCAGGTGTTGTTGAATCTGGCGAATAATGCGGTGAAATTTACCCGTGAAGGTCAGGTCGTGGTTGGCGTCAGTCTTGAAAAAGAACAGGCTGACCAGGTCGATCTGAAATTCTGGGTGAAAGATACCGGTATCGGCATGTCTGCCGATCAGCTCAAGCGCCTTTTCCAGTCTTTCACCCAAGCCGACACCTCGACAACCCGGGAATACGGTGGTACAGGTTTGGGGCTGACAATATCCAAGAGACTGGTTGAAATGATGGGCGGGGAAATTGCGGTAGAAAGTCAGCCCGGGGTTGGGTCGTGTTTTTCTTTCCAGATTCCTTTGGGCATCGATCTTTCAGCGCCTCAAGATTGTTCCGGGCCGGTGCTTTTGAATGTGAAAGATCGCAAAGCCTTGCTGATCGATGACAATCTGGCTGCTCTGGATATTATGGAAGAGCTGGTGACGAGCATAGGGATTGCCGTTCATCGTGTAAACAGTGGTGCTGAAGCCTTGCAAATGGCCAAACACCATCTTTCTATGGGTCAGCCGTTTGATGTGGTGTACTGTGACTGGAGGATGCCTGAAATGGACGGGCTTGAAACGTTGCAGCATTTGCAACGCCTTCCCGGAATGCAGCCCATGCGTTTCATCATTGTCACTGCATTCAATCAAGATGACCTGATCGAGCAAGCCGCAGCACGCGGTGTACGTCTTGATGGCACGTTGATCAAGCCTGTTATGCCGTTGGCCTTGCGTCGAGTCACTGAACGCGCACTCGGTTCTCCACCCGATAGAGCTGGCCGGACAATGTCAACTCATACCGAACCAGCCTCTGGCGTTGCGAGTCTCCAAGGCTTAAGGCTACTTCTGGTTGAGGATAATGAAATGAACCAGGATCTGGCCATTGAATTGTTGTCCGAGGCAGGGGTTAATGTCACGCTGGCCGTGCATGGACAACAGGCGGTTGAATGTATTCAGCGTGAAGGTGTTGGTCATTTCGATGGCATTCTGATGGATTGTCAGATGCCTGTAATGGATGGTTATACCGCCAGTGCCCTGATCAAACAGATGCCTGGGGCAGATCGTCTGCCGATCATTGCCATGACGGCCAATGTCATGGCAGAAGATGTGGCCAAGGCACTTAAAGCGGGTATGTGCGACCTCATTGGCAAGCCCCTGGATGTTTCTGCAATGTTTGCAACCATTGCAAAATGGTGTTTCTCACATAATGCGCCATCCCGTGTTGCTTCAAACGCTGCTGATCAGACTGCCGGTTCAGAAACAGATTCGAGCCGCAAGCCTGCTGAAGGCTCAGTGGGAAAAGATCGTGTACCTGACGAAAAACTCGCGTTAAACAGCGTGCAGTTGCCAGGGATCGACATCGAACGCGGTCTTAAAACTACAGCGAATAATCACGCACTTTATTTGCGCCAGTTGCGGTTATTCAAAAAAACCCAGGCTTCTTTCCGAACCGATTTCTTGCAGGCGATGTCGGATAGTAATCTTGAAGTTCAGACTCGCTTGGCACACCCGCTTCAAGGCAGTGCCGGTACGATTGGTGCAATGTCGGTCTCTGATGCGGCCAGGTTGCTTGAAACAGCCTGCAAAAATGAAGCCTCTGAAACGGAACGTCAGGAAAATCTCGATGTCGTATCTGGGTATCTGGATACTGTGTTGCAGAGTCTTGATTTAGTGACCTATGACGTCAAGGCTGCTGAGTCGGAATCAACGCCGAAAATAGACAGCGTTGCGTTTATTGACCGGCTGGACAGGCTGAAGGCATTACTCAGGGCCGATGACACGGAAGCCGCTGATGTGGCGCGTGAGTTGCTTGAATTTTCAAAAGGAGGCGCTTTAGAGGCGCCGCTGTTGGCTATCGTGCAAGCGATTGACGATTACGATTTTGAGTTGGCCCATGAGCTGGCCAATGCCAGTGCGTTTTCGTCAGCGTCGGCAAACTGAGGTAAACGCAATAAAAGGTCAATTCAGGGCTTCTTTGGCGGCGGCGCAGAGGCTGACTAAGGATCTTTGTAACGACCCGGAGATATTGCCGATCGTTTGCTACCTATTTGCTACCTAAAATGAGTTGGCAGGAAATAGCTGGACGAAAAAATCCCCAAATCACTGAAAGATAAAGGAAATTTTTGGTGCCGATAATAGGAGTCGAACCTACGACCTTCTCATTACGAATGAGCTGCTCTACCAACTGAGCTATATCGGCAGAAGGACTATTGTGACTCAAAATTATATCGCGATTTTGAGGCCAATCACTTGTTTAGCTGAACCCACGCCGCTTGGCGATAAGTTCACGTTCGAGCTTGCCGACATAGCGTTGAACCATGTTCATGGTAGGGCCGGAAGGTTTCACAAACGCGCATCCCAACCGGATACGTGTTTTTCCACTGGGGAGTTCTTGCGTTATGGCGTGTTGAACACGTAAAGTAACCGTAATGACACCGACATCAGGCAAGTTGATTTCGCAATTGTTATAGATTGCGCCGACAGAAATATCTGGTAATTCGTGGTTGTCGTAGATCCCGATGCCTCCGCCACTGATATCACTTAAGGGCAATGAAACCACTTTTGAGCGGTTGTTTTCATGCACTGGTATTTTGCAGATGACCGGGTTGGTAATCGGGGTGTTGATGCGATAAAAATCACGACGTTGCAGGTAACTTAGCGCCTGCGGCAGCGGGGCACAAAGGGCGGGTTTACCTTCAAATTCACAAGGTTTTACCTGGCCGCATGCGAAGCGCACGTGGATTTTTTCAAGAGAAGCTTCAACCAGAATGCGATTGGCTTGTTGAACACGGTTGTTGCTGAGATTGTCGGCCGAGATGTCAAAAATCAACAGGTTCTTGTCGCCATCAACTTCAAGAATGGTGCTGATCATTGCCGTAACACTGTTAGGCACATGAATATGCAGCAACGAGCGCTGCTTTTGCACATTGCGCAAAACAGATTGAATTTCCAGCGTCGCAGTTAACGTATGTGCGTCGCTGGTATCAATATTTTGTGGCTGCGTTGATGCTGGGATAGTGGAGGGTTCCATGACCGAAATTCAGATGTGTGCGGCAGAGTCGCAAATAAATAAACCACAAAACACGTCGATGTGTCTGGTTGGCTGACAATCGTATTGTAAGCAAAACAAGACGCTTGAGCATCGTAACAGATTATGACAGCAAGCCGGATTGGGTAGGCAAAGAAAACACTGTTAGTTAATGGTCTGTTTTGGGCTGTACTGGGCTTTAATGGCCGCCGGAAACAAAGCCCATACTGCGATGAACAAAGCCGCCAGCAGTGGGCCAATCACAAAACCGTTCAGTCCGAATGTAGCCAGACCGCCGATTGTGGATATCAGTACGACATAGTCAGGCATTTTGGTGTCTTTACCCACCAGAAGTGGGCGCAGCACATTGTCGACGAGGCCTATGACAAAAACACCGAAAAGAGTCAGGATGCCGCCTTCCAAATATTGGGCTGTGACCATGAAATAGACCGCGACAGGCGCCCAGATCAGGGCTGAGCCTACCGCCGGCAGAAGCGATAAAAAAGCCATGATGACACCCCACAGCAACGCCCCTTCAATCCCCAAAACCCAGAATATGAAACCGCCCAGCGCACCTTGGGTGGCTGCAACCACGATGTTGCCTTTAACAGTAGCGCGCACAACAGTGATGAACTTCTGGACCAGAAGGAGCTTGTGCTCGTCATCAAGGGGAATCACCTGGTTGATGGTTTTTGCAAGACTCGCGCCATCACGCAAAAGAAAAAAGAGCAAATAAAGCATGATGGCCATGCTGACCAGGAACCCCGCCGTGTTTTGTCCGATATTGACCGCCTGACTGGCAAGGAACTTGCTGGCTTCCAATGCGCCTGTAGAGAGTTTTTCCTTGATGCTGAAAATATCGGCAATACCCAGTGCTTCAAGCCATCGATGCACGGATTGCGGCATGACATTGACGATGCGCTCGTAGTAAAGCCCAAGGTTTAATTCTCCGCTCAGAATGCGCCGGTATAAAAAGGCCCCTTCGCGGATGAGTGCGTTTGACAGGGCAATGAGCGGAAAAATGACAACCACCAGGCAAAGCACCAGTGTTCCCAAGGCGGCGGTATTCGGGTGACGTGGCATTTTGGCAAGAATGCGGCGATGCAAGGGGGTAAAGCTGATGGCGAGAACCCCGCCCCAGAAAAGTGCGCTGTAATAGGGCAGCAGCAACCAACCAAATGCGATTGAGACAAGCACAAGCAGCGTCAGGAAACTGCGATAGTAAATTCCAGAACTGGGCATTCAGGCTCCGTGATTCACATAAAATCCGGTAAAAATGAGTGCTCATCATACTCTCAAACATTGATCCCACCCTTGATTAACCGGGTAATTCATGGCTTCTTACTTTTTTTCGACGCTGTATTCTTCTGACCAGGACGACAAGCCAGCCGCCCAGCGGTTTTTGTTGATCTATCTTGTCGGGATGGTTCTGATCTGGACTGTCTTTTGCGCGGTGAGTCACAAAGCCCCGGATCTTGATGGCATGGAGGAGTTGGTGTGGGCATCCAGTCTTGAGTGGGGTTACTCAAAGCATCCTCCTTTGCCTTCCTGGTTGATGTACGGGCTGGTCGAGCTTTTTGGTCGACCGCTTTGGTTGACTTTTTTTGCGGGGCAACTGGTTTCCGCACTGGCGCTTTGGTTTGTATTTTTACTGGGTTGTGAATTCACCAGCCCACGTCGCGCCCTGATTGCAACGCTAATGATTTCGGTCACCATCTATTTTTCTTTACGGGCAACAATCTATAACCACAATACCGCACAGCTTTGGTCCATTGCGGCATCAACGTGGCTGTTGTTTCGGGCCTTAAGAGATGAAACCATGTCTAGCTGGCTGTGGCTGGGGTTGGTTGCCGGTCTGGCTATGTTGACCAAATACAGCGCGCTGGTTCAATTTGCCGCCTTTTTTGTGTTTATGCTGGTCCATGGTTATTTAAGACAACCTCAGGTATGGCGGGGTATTTTGGCGGCTACCGTCGTTTTTTCTGTCGTCATTCTGCCGCATACGATCTGGCTGATTGCTAATGACTTTGCCCCTTTGCAGTACGCTGATCGTTCAATGGCGTCTGAGGGAAGCTATTTGCAGGTTGCGCTGGTCGCATTGAGTTTTTCATTGGATCAACTGGCTCGTTTAAGCCCGATGTTGGTGTTGTGGGTCGGGCTTTGGTGGTGGCAACGTCGCGATGGTGTCGATACCTTGCACACCCTGGACACGGAAAGCTATGCCGGTGCGTTGACGTCGGGTACCCGCAGCTTCCTGGTCTGGGTGGGTCTAGGCCCTTTGACGCTTACGTTGCTTGTTTCGATGCTTCTGGGTTTAAAGTTGGGGGCGGCTTGGGGTACGACGTTTTTTATTCTGTTTGGTTACTTCGCATTCTGGAAAATGAAAGGTAATGAGCAGGCCTGGTTGTATCGCACCGCCATTCTTGCGCTCGTAATTCAGATCTTGATGGCGGCAGGTTACGCTCTGGCGCGTGGTCCTCTGGCTTACGAGACGGGGCGAGTCACTCGTTCAACTTTCCCCGGGCCGGAACTGGCCACGAAGGTTAGTCAGATCTGGTCAAGCCAGGTTCCCGATCATCCCTTGAGGCTGGTTGCTTCGGATACCTGGTTTGGGGGTAATGTGGCCATGAATGTATCAGAAGAAACTCAGGTGTTTATCGGTGCCGATTACTTTCAGTCGCCCTGGCTTAAGCCTGAAACCGCCCTTGATTGTGGTGTGATGGTGCTGTATAGCCCTGATACGAGTGGTTTCTGGTCTAACGAGTTAATGGCGTTGTTTGAGTCGGCCCCGATGAAGGGGGAGTTTGAACAGCAATGGTCGTCTGACAAAAGTCGCGTTTTTACGGTAAAATGGGGCTTGTTGCCACCTTACCAAAATTGTCGACCTAACTCATTAGTTCAATAGTTTTCCAGTGGCAATCTGGTTTTTGTTGCGTCGTAGTTTATTTGCTTTGCGATTAAAAAAAATCAGGTAACTTGCACGCAACAAAAAAAATGTGCTATAGTTATGTTCTTTCAAATCCCCGATAGCTCAGTCGGTAGAGCGACGGACTGTTAATCCGCAGGTCACTGGTTCGAACCCAGTTCGGGGAGCCAAAAATATCAAGCACTTAGCCCACCTTAATCGGTGGGCTTTTTGCTTTCAGGATTCCATTGCTCCCCTGCCAGTCCAGTCCAGGCCTGGACGCAATGTATTTGTTTCAATCCGTGTTTCACGAAAAGGCCAATGCCTTGATCTGCATTCGAGGCACTGTTACCGAGTTTAGAGGCCTCCCTCAAATTGAACTGAAAGACCTCAGTCAACTCAGCATAGCCTGTCAACCGCAGTTCCGTTGAACAAGTATCGATATGTGCGGGAGCCAGCCAACCTAAAACCCGTGAAATAAAAAGTCGATAGCGCTTGCGATGACATCGTGGCGCTGTTGAAGACTGGCTACCGGGTTTTTCAGCGCCTTGGCTGGAACGGCACCACGACGCGCGTGTTGAACGGTTGCATGATGTCAGCCTGCAGATTCATCAGGTAACCCGGGCCTGACGGGTTTGGGTAAACGGTGTAACGCTCTGGGCTCATCAAAACTCCTGTAGTCCGCCAGTGGCAGGCCGTGCTTGTCAACGAAGGCGTTTGAGCTTTCAATGGCTTCGTGGTTTTCGGCCAGCCAGCGCTCTGCGCGCTTACGGGCGATGGCCTGCACAATGCCCGCCTCGGCGGCTTGCGAAATATTGATGTGCAGGGCCTTGGCCTGGGTCAGAATGTCTTCGGCCAGCGAGACATTGGTGGCGCGCTTGGTGGCGTTGCGTGATGGGGGTGCGGTGAGCATGGTGAGTCTCCTGGTTCAACCGCGCAAAATGATGCGCATAATCGTAAACATACTATATGTGTGCATGATTACCCATCGTAATCTACTTTCTACCGAACATCATTTATGAGTAAGCCGGTGTGAATGAACTGCGTTCGGCATGGCAATGGTAGACTCCGAACTGGCGATTTTGATAGCGCAAATGATAGCCTTAAAGGTGTTGCTGGCCCCAAGCCCCTGCGGGTGCAAGTCCCGCTGCGAGCTGGTCACAGTGAGCAAAGTGAATCGCTGATTTTCACGCTTCACCTTGTGTCGCCTCAAGCACAA
>CAYTSJ010000074.1:0-7769 GCA_964440385.1 uncultured Pusillimonas sp.
CATGTCTGAAATGCGTTGAATGACCCCTTGGCTATCGATGAATGCGATTGATAGCGGCAGCGGCGTGTTTTTCATCCAGAAACAATGAATACCTGGTTCTTCAAACACAAACAACATGCCATGGTTTTGCGGCAGATGTTCACGAAACATCAGACCTTTTTGACGCGCTGCGTGGGTAGATGCAATTTCAGCCTGGACTGAAATTCCTTTGAGGGTCAATTCTTTTCTGGGTAGCAGGCTTTGTGCCAAAGCCGAATTGGCCACCGCCAGTACCAAAGCCAGACTGGCGATAATGAGTCTTGATGAAGCCATGTTGTAGTGGTTCAGAATGAATGATTCGCCATATTATGACATCGGTGCCTGACCTGCGAACCGCAAAAAAAACGGGGCACAAGGCCCCGACACTACCACTCTATTGGGTATTATTCCTGGTGTTCGACGTGTTGTGGTCAGGAGGCAGTGATGTTAAGCGCCTGTTTTCCTTTCGGGCCTTGGGCAATTTCAAACGCTACTTTTTGACCTTCTTTCAGGGTTTTGAACCCGTTCATCTGAATGGACGAAAAGTGTGCGAACAAGTCTTCGCCCCCGTTATCAGGGGTAATGAAACCAAATCCTTTGGCGTCATTGAACCATTTAACGGTTCCAGTCAGCTTTTGGGTGTCCCCTGCTGAGGTGGTGCTAGATTCCGACATACGTACTGCCTCTCTCGACTATAGTGTTATGAAAAACAAGGGCCGCCTTATTTTGGTAGCCTGACGGTTCCGTAAAGGTCTGGTGCCCCTGACTTCATTGCGGAACACAACGATAATGCTCAAAGTTGCTGGTTTCAGTCAACTATGGAAATTACTTAGATTTGAAATGAACCATGGCCATTAACACCGATATTCAGCGCGATACCGTGCTCGATCGACAAAAAGAACAGGTCAAACCCCCGCCGATGTATCAGGTCGTTCTGCTCAACGATGACTACACGCCCATGGAATTCGTTGTTGGCGTCTTGCAACGGGTGTTTGGTAAAAGCGAAGAAGAGGCGTCGCGCATCATGCTTAAGGTGCACCATGAAGGACGCGGTATCTGTGGTGTTTATACCCGTGACATCGCAGCGACCCGTGTTGAAATGGTCCGTCAATTGGCCCGTGCCCGGCAACATCCGTTACAGTGCATCATGGAGCCTGCGCCTGACGCAGGGTAGATTGCAATTTCATGTTAAAACTTTTTTAAAGTAATCGGGTCTCACCCAATGTACTCGCTGCATAATGGGTGATACCTTAGGGCAAATAGATTCATAATCGGTCTTGAATATGTTGTTTGTCCGCTTCGGTAACGGGAGGAAGCGTGATCTCTGAAGAACTTGAAGTCAGCCTGCATTTGGCCTTCGTCGAGGCTCGTACAGCCCGACACGAATTTATTACTGTCGAACACCTGCTGCTGTCCTTGCTCGATAACGCTGCAGCGGCAGAAGTGTTGCGTGCCTGTTCGGCTGATATCGAAGCCTTGCGCACAGAACTGCGTAAATTCATTACCGACAATACGCCCGTTCAGCCCGGGGATACCGAAGTTGATACCCAACCTACGCTGGGTTTTCAGCGTGTCATCCAGCGTGCCATCATGCACGTTTCATCCAGTAATTCTGGCAAGAATACGGTTACCGGTGCCAACGTGCTGGTTGCCATGTATGGCGAGAAAGACTCGCACGCGGTGTACTTCCTCTTGCAGCAAGGGGTGACACGTCTTGACGTGGTCAATTTCTTGTCGCACGGCATTACAAAAACACCTGAGCCACCCAAAGCTGAACCACCCAAGGCCACATCCAGCCAGCCATCTTCCCAGGGCTCGCCCGAGGGCGAGGCCCGTGGTGATCAGCAGAAATCGCCACTTGAGCTTTACGCGCTTGATCTGAATGCCGAGGCGCGGCAGGGTCGCATTGACCCGCTCATCGGACGTGAAGCCGAGGTTGAGCGCGTCATTCAGGTCTTGTGCCGACGCCGTAAAAACAACCCCTTGCTGGTAGGAGAGGCCGGTGTGGGTAAAACGGCCATTGCCGAAGGTCTGGCATGGCGTATTACTCAGGGTGATGTGCCTGAAATTCTATCTGACGCCACTGTATATGCCCTTGACATGGGTGCGCTTTTGGCCGGTACCAAATACCGTGGAGACTTCGAGCAGCGTCTCAAAGCGGTGCTCAAGGCATTGCAAGACAACCCTAACGGGGTCTTGTTCATTGACGAAATCCACACCCTTATTGGTGCGGGTTCGGCCTCGGGGGGCACACTTGACGCTTCCAATCTTCTGAAGCCAGCCCTGTCTTCGGGCAAACTCAAGTGCATGGGGGCCACCACCTATAACGAATTCCGTGGCATTTTTGAAAAAGACCATGCCTTGGCCCGTCGCTTCCAGAAAATTGATGTGGCTGAACCCACGGTTGCCCAGACCATCGAAATTCTGCGTGGGCTCAAGTCTCATTTCGAGGCCCATCATGGTGTCAAGTTCAGTGCTGCTGCCCTGACGGCCGCAGCCGAGCTTTCTTCCCGTCATATCAACGATCGTTTCTTGCCAGACAAAGCCATTGACGTCATTGACGAGGCGGGCGCTGCCCAGCGTTTGTTGCCCAAGTCGAAGCAAAAGAAAACCATTGGCAAGGCTGAAATCGAGGCCACCATTGCAAAAATTGCGCGTATTCCGCCGCAAAATGTGTCTTCTGACGATCGCAATAAACTGGCTACCCTTGAACGTGACCTTAAAACCGTTGTGTTTGGTCAAGATGCGGCCATCGAAGCGCTGGCAGGGGCCATCAAAATGGCTCGCTCGGGTTTGGGGCGACCTGAAAAACCCATTGGCTCTTTCCTGTTTTCGGGTCCTACGGGTGTTGGCAAAACCGAGGTGGCACGTCAGTTGGCCTTTACGTTGGGCATCGAGCTGTTGCGTTTCGACATGTCCGAATACATGGAACGTCATGCCGTATCACGTCTGATTGGCGCGCCTCCGGGCTATGTCGGATTTGATCAGGGGGGCTTGTTGACCGAAGCTGTAACCAAGCAGCCGCATTGCGTCTTGTTGCTCGACGAAATTGAAAAGGCTCACCCCGACGTTTACAACATTTTGCTGCAGGTCATGGATCACGGTACGCTAACCGATAACAACGGGCGCAAGGCCGATTTCCGTAATGTCATCATCATCATGACCACGAATGCCGGGGCCGAAGCCCTTAACCGCACCACCATCGGTTTTGCCTCGGCCCCCAAAGTGGGTGATGAAATGGCCGACATCAAGCGCACCTTTACCCCCGAGTTCCGTAACCGTCTTGACGCCATCATTGGCTTCACACCCCTGACGCGTGACATCATCTTGCGGGTTGTCGATAAATTCCTGATGCAGCTTGAAGATCAGTTGCACGAGAAACGCGTCGATGTCGTGTTCTCGCAAGCCTTGCGCGACTATCTGGCCAAAGAAGGCTTTGACCCGCTGATGGGTGCACGCCCCATGCAGCGTCTTATTCAAGACACCATACGCCGTGCATTGGCTGACGAATTGCTGTTTGGTCGTCTTACCGACGGCGGCAATGTCACCGTTGATCTCTCTGACGAGGGTAAGGTTGTTCTGGTCTTTGAAGACAATCCGGTTGCACTGAAGGCTCCTCCGCAGGTGTCTGAAGCTGAACTTATCGACTAAATGACGGGTTCGCTGGTTGTTTGTCCACATTGCGCCCGGCTGCATCAGAAAGTTGCTCTGAAGCCGGGCGCCGTTGCATCTTGTGTCCGATGCGGTAACGAGCTTTATCGTGAATCGTACCTGTCGCTTGAATCCTGGCTTGCGCTGACCTGGGGGGCCTTGGTGGTCTTCTGTCTGGCGAATTACTTTCCGGTAGCGCGTCTTTCCATGCAGGGGTTCACCGTCAATGCGACATTGCTGGATGCCTTGGCCATGACGTGGCAGCAAGGTGCCTGGCTGGTTGCATTAACCGCTACGCTCTTCGCCTTTTTCTTTCCTTTGGGCCAGATTCTGTTCGCTATGTGGGCGCTGCAGTGTTTGCGCCGCCGACGTTTGCCGCAAGACTTTCGGTATGGGTTACGAACGCTTGAAGCCCTTTCGCACTGGAGCATGATTCCTGTGTTGTTACTGGGTATTCTTGTGGCCATGGTGAAGTTGGGCGACATGGCGGTGTTGCATATCGGCGAGGGGTTATGGGCTTTTGGTGTCCTCAGTGTGATGCTGACCTCGCTGACGCGCATGTCGGCATCACGACTATGGCGTTACGCAGAAGAGGCCAAACTGGTCAAGCCTTCCGGTTATGGGGTTGATCTTGAAAAACCAGTGGCCGCCTGCAGTGCCTGTGGCTTTGTACAGAATATGCCAATGTCAGGGGCCATGCGATGTGGCCGTTGCGGTGCCTGGTTTCATTTTCGAAAGCCAGCCGTTGTACATCGAGTCTGGGCGCTGATCATTACCGCGGCAATCCTGTATATTCCGGCTAATGTCTGGCCCATCATGACACTACGTATGCCCACTGGCGAGACATCCCACACGATTTTAGGCGGTGTCATCGAGTTGTGGAACTATGGTTCCTGGGACCTTGCTCTGGTGGTGTTTATTGCCAGTGTGGTCGTGCCATTCAGTAAACTGTTGGCGCTTTGCATCTTGATGCTGCGACGGTACCATTGGCGTGGTGTGGCCGCCCAGCGTCAGCGAACCCGGTTGTATGCCATGGTAGAGTTCGTCGGGCAGTGGTCCATGCTCGATGTTTTCGTTGTCTTGCTGCTGTCGGCACTGATTAATTTCCCTGGTCTCGCACAAATCCGGGCAGAGCCTGGTGCCGCATTTTTCGGGGTGGTTGTCATCCTGACTATGTTTGCAGCCATGAGTTACGATCCGCGAACAGGTTGGGATCAAGAAAAAAACGATCAGACGCGCTCTACGCCCGTCGTTCACTGAAGGAGCATCATGTCTCGAGCGAAAGCGCGACAATCTGCAGGCGTCCCTGAAAATCAACCCGCAGATCCGTTCATTACCGAGCGAAAAGGTGCGCGTTTTTCCTGGATCTGGCTGGTGCCCCTCGTTGCTGCAATTGTCGGTTTGTCCTTTCTTGTCCGAAACTGGGTGAATACGGGGCCCACCATCACGATCACTTTCAAGTCTGCCGAAGGTCTTGAAGTGGGACAGACGAAACTGCGCTACAAAGACGTCGTGGTCGGACAAGTCACTGGTATTCAGGTGGCCTCTGATCGCGCGCATGTCGTGGTCAAAGCCGAACTGGATAAGCATGCGGCACGTTATCTGGCCCGTCAAGGCGCGCGTTATTGGGTGGTTAAGCCTCGACTCACCCTGGGTAGCGTGTCAGGATTGGGGACGTTGCTGTCAGGGGCTTACATCAGTGCTGATGTCGCGCCCGAAGGGGTGGAAGACGCGTCTGCCAGTCATGATTTTGTCGGACTGGAAAAGCCCCCGGCAGTGACCAGTGATAGTCCGGGAACACGCTATGTGGTCAAGGCCCCCGATCTTGGATCACTGGAGATTGGTTCTCCGGTGTACTACCGGAAGATTCCTGTCGGAAGGGTCATTGATTACGCGCTGGATGAGCAAGGGCGTTCAGTGGATGTTCAGATTTTTGTCGAGGCTCCCAATGACCGTTATGTCAATACCGACACGCGGTTCTGGAATGTCAGTGGCGTCAGCGCTTCATTGTCTGCCAATGGGGTCTCGATACAAACGGCATCACTGGCCTCCATGATTGCCGGAGGTATCTCCTTTGCCAATGTTGACGATGACGAATTGCCTGCTGCACCTGTAGATTCTTCATTTACATTACACCGGACCGAAGCTGAGGCGTTGGCCGAACCCGACGGTACGCCATTCCGTGTCGAGTTGATTTTCAATCAATCCGTCAGGGGGCTTAAATTAGGGGCACCGGTTGAGTTTCGGGGGATGGAACTGGGTAAAGTGATAGACATCGACCTTGAGTTCGATACAGAAGAGCGTCGTTTTCATATCCTTGTCAGGGCCGATCTTTACCCTCGTCGTTTTGGTAATGCCTACGAGAGCATCAAGACCCTGGGAACCGCTTCACACTATCCGGGGCGCCTGCTGTTGGAGCCCATGATCCGTCATGGTTTGAGAGCTCAACTTCAGGCTAGCAGTTTGCTGACAGGTCAGCAGTTTGTCGCGCTTGATTTTTTCCCTGATGCACCCAAAGTCGAATTCGACGCTGAGAAAGAGCCTGTTGCTATTCCCACTATTCCTGGCAGTTTCGATCGTTTGCAGGATCAGATCAGCGCTATCGTCACTAAACTGAATGCTGTCCCGTTTGAGGGTATTGGCAGCGATCTGCGAACCAGCCTTGCTTCCATGAACAAGCTGCTCAAAGATCTGAATACTTCAGTGGCACCCCAGACAGCAGCCGCTTTGAAAGAAGCGCGGCGCGCGTTGGAAAGCATTAATTTCCTGTTGGCAACAGATTCCCCTTCTGGCGCAAACCTTGAGCGTACTTTACGAGAGTTGACCGGTGCCGCCCGCTCTTTGCGTAATCTGGGTGATTACTTGCAGGCACACCCCAATGCTTTGATTGGTGGCCGGGCACCCGATCGCCTGCCAGAATAGGATGTTTACTGTGAACCATTTTCAACCCGTTTTGATGGCGTTGCGCCATACGTCTTTTTCAAGGTTAAATCCCGTGGCAATACGGTCTTCAGCAGCGGCGTTGATGGTGTGTGGAGCCTCGTTGCTGGCAGGGTGTGCTGCTTCGGGCAGTCAGTACTACAGTCTTCAAACAGCAGCACAAGCTATGCCAGCATCCGGCGGTGCACAGATTTTTCCTGATGCCATCAACCTGCAAAGTGTCACTATCCCCGCCCAGGTAGATCGACCTCAGCTCGTTCTTTCAGGTCAGCAGGGTGCTCAGGTCAGTATCATGAATGAGGCCTTGTGGGTTGCCCCGCTGGACGACGAAATCAGGCTCGCAGTATCGACGCGTTTGAGTCAGCAGTTGGGGGTTCCCGATCTGAACAATTCTGCCATTCCAGAGGGGTTACCACTGTGGTCCGTCAGGCTGAGTATTCAACGCTTCGAAGCGGTATATCAGAAAAATGTCGTGGTGCAGGCCAGTTGGCGTTTATCACAGCAACCCGCTGGGTCGAACAAAACTTTGCCCATCCTGTGTAGTGCAATCGCCAAGCTGGCTGCTCCGGGTGGGGTGGATGACGTCGTCAAGGCATATCAGTCTGCCTTAACCTTGATTGCTGACCAGATTGCCGACCAGATCAGGGTCGCACGTCAAGGGCAAAATCCTGGCAGGGAAGCCGTATCAAACAGGGGGGCGATACCGGGTTTGTCGCTACTGGGATGTACAGTACCGCCTGTCGAGGCTAAACATTAACCTCGACCCGGGGGGCTTTTACAAGAAAAAACTAATTACGACCGGTACTGCCAAAGCCGCCTTGACCACGTTCACTGTCTGTGAAATCTTCGACGATGTCAAAAGTGACTTGCTGGACAGGCACAAACACCAGTTGAGCCAGACGCTCCATGGGTTCGAGTGTAAAAGGGGTGTCGCTGCGGTTCCAGGCGGAAACCATCAAGGGCCCCTGATAGTCTGAATCGATCAGGCCCACCAGATTGCCCAGCACGATGCCATGCTTGTGGCCCAATCCCGAGCGCGGCAGTATCACGGCCGCGTATGCCGGGTCGGCAATATGAATCGAAAGGCCGGTGGGAATCAATCGTGTTTCACCGGGCTCAAGCACTACCGTTTCATCCAGACAGGCCCGCAAATCAAGCCC
>CAYTSJ010000075.1:0-7742 GCA_964440385.1 uncultured Pusillimonas sp.
GATGGCCTTGACCTGCTCGTTCAGATAGTAGTCACGTTGACTCTTTTCCATCTGCTTTTTGACACGACCACGAATACGCTTTTCGACCTGAAGAATGTCAATTTCGGATTCAAGTTGGGCGAGGAGTTTTTCAAGTCGCTCTACGGTACCGATGACCTCGAGGAGCTCTTGCTTTTGCTCGATTTTGAGCGGCAGGTGGGCCGCAACGGTATCAGCAAGACGCGCTGCTTCATCAATGCCCGTTAGAGACGTCAGGATCTCTTGGGGGATTTTTTTGTTGAGTTTGACGTATTGCTCGAACTGGGCCACAACGGCGCGACGCAATGCCTCGGCTTCAGCACTTTGGGATGCCTCGGGCGGCAAGGCCTGAACCACAGACATGAAATGCGTGTCAGCATCGGCGACTGAACCGACTTTTGCGCGCTGAAGGCCTTCAACCAACACTTTGACGGTGCCATCGGGCAATTTAAGCATCTGCAAGATACTGGCAACGCAGCCAATTTCGTGCAGGTCATCAGAGGTGGGATCATCTTTGCTGGCCGATTTCTGCGCTACCAGCATGATGTTATTACCGGCTTCCATGGCGACCTCAAGTGCCTTGATCGAGCGCGGACGACCGACAAACAGCGGAATCACCATGTGAGGAAATACCACCACGTCCCGCAAAGGCAAGAGGGGCAAGTCCATTGGTTCTGAAGAAAGAATCGGGCTCGCAGACATAGTATTTTCCTTAAAAAACGCTGCTTAAGAAGCAAAAGGGAAGCATACGCCTCCCTTTTGTAGTGCTGCATATATCGTACATATGGCGACGATGACAGGGTTTTCAAGCCCCCTCAGGCAGCGGCATCTTTAAACTTGCCTTTAGCAGGCTGAACATCAGTGCCAGACACGGGTGAATCAGCCGCCTCAGCAAGCACCAGTAAAGGCACCCCGCCGCCTGATACGGCATTTTCGTCAAGTATGACCTTTTTGACATTTTTCCGCGAGGGAAGTTCATACATGGTACCCAATAAAGCCTGTTCAACAATCGAACGCAAGCCTCGTGCACCGGTACGACGCTTGAGCGCACGCTGGGCAATTGCCCTGAGCGCTTCTGGCTTGACCTCAAGCTCGACATCTTCCATTTCAAAGAGTTTCTGAAACTGTTTGATGATGGAGTTTTTAGGTTCAGTCAGAATTTGAACCAGGGTATCTTCGTTGAGTTCCTCAAGCGTTGCGACTACCGGCAGTCGACCAACCAATTCGGGGATAAGGCCAAACTTGACCAGGTCTTCCGGCTCGACGTCACCAAACAATTCACCAACACCGCGTTCAGATTTGTTACGCACCGAGGCCGAAAAACCAATACCAGATTTTTCAGTGCGATCTTGAATGACCTTTTCAAGCCCATCGAACGCGCCGCCCACAATGAACAGGATATTGGTAGTGTCAACCTGGACAAAATCCTGATTGGGGTGCTTGCGCCCCCCTTGCGGAGGAACAGAGGCAACAGTACCTTCAACGATTTTCAGCAAGGCTTGCTGAACCCCTTCACCTGAAACATCACGGGTAATTGACGGGTTGTCAGATTTACGGGAAATCTTGTCAATCTCATCGATGTAAATAATGGCGCGTTGTGCTTTTTCGACATCGTAATTGCAGTTTTGCAGCAACTTCTGGATGATGTTCTCAACGTCTTCACCCACGTAACCGGCTTCAGTCAGTGTCGTGGCATCGGCCATCACAAAGGGAACATCAAGCATGCGGGCCAACGTCTGGGCAAGCAATGTCTTACCCGAACCTGTTGGGCCTATCAGCAAAATATTGCTTTTTGACAGTTCGACATCGTCACCTTTGACTTCACCGTAGCGAATCCGCTTGTAGTGGTTATAAACGGCGACAGCCAAAGTACGCTTGGGAACATCTTGCCCGATGACATAGCCATCGAGAAACGCCTTGATTTCTTGAGGCGTTGGCAAATCGTTGCGAACAGCAGAACGCGCAGCCTCTTTGGTTTCTTCGTGAATGATATCAGTGCACAAATCGATGCACTCGTCACAAATAAAAACCGATGGGCCGGCAATCAGCTTGCGCACCTCGTTCTGGCTTTTGTTGCAAAACGAACAATGCAAAACCTTGTCGGTTGCAGTTCCTTTTTTATCGGGCATAAGACTCTTTGTCAGACAGGTTGCAGAAAGCGCTATTCGTCGGAGCGCGACACCAGCACTTTATCGATTAAGCCATAAGCCTGGGCATCCGCGGCAGACATAAAATTGTCGCGCTCGGTGTCTTCGGCAATGCGCTCTACAGGTTGGCCGGTGTTCGCAGCCAACATGTTATTGAGACTTTCACGCAAACTAAGGATTTCACGAGCCTGGATCTGGATATCCGTGGCCTGGCCTTGGGCACCACCCGATGGCTGGTGAATCATGATGCGGGAGTTGGGCAAGGCGTACCGCTTGCCCTTGGTGCCGGCGGCCAGCAAGAACGCCCCCATGCTGGCTGCAATGCCTGTACACAAGGTAGAGACATCGGGCTTGATGAACTGCATAGTGTCGTAGATAGCCAAGCCGGCATACACTGACCCACCCGGCGAATTGATGTATAGCGAAATGTCCTTGCCTGGGTTCTCGGACTCGAGAAACAAAAGCTGGGCCACGACCAAGTTGGCAGACTGGTCATTAACCGGCCCGACAAAAAAGATGACCCGCTCGCGCAACAAGCGCGAGTAGATGTCATAAGAACGTTCGCCACGGCCGGACTGCTCTACAACGATGGGCACATAGCCCAAGCCCGTAGGCACGACCGACGCACCACCGTGCATCGCCGCATAGAAATCAGTGAATCGCTGCATTTATGCAGTCCCCATCAGTTCATCAAAATCAACTTTTTCGTCGGTAACCTGAGCCTTTGCAAGGACATGGTTAACAACATTGTCTTCAAGGACAATGGCTTCAATTTCAGCACGACGCTGACGATCGGAAAGGTAGTAAGCCACCACTTGAGCAGGCTGCTCGTAGTTTTGAGCCAGCTCTTCAATGCGTGCACGAACTTGCTCGGGTTTGGCTTGCAATTCTGCCTTGCTGACCAACTCGGAAACCAAAAGACCCAAACGAACACGACGCTCGGACTCGGCGCTAAAGGCTTCAGCAGGGATCGGCAGGTTGTCAGCGTTTGGAACCCCACGTTGTTTGAGGTCGGCACGGGCCGCTTCGATACGGCTTTGGGTGTCGCTTTCAACCAGCGCTTTAGGCACGTCGAAGGCGCAAGCAGCGGCCAATGCGTCGAGAACGCTGGCTTTGGTGCGTGAGAGTGCACGCGCCTTGACTTCACGCTCGATGTTTGCACGAATGTCAGCGACCAGTTTTTCAACGTCGCCTTCGGCTTGACCCAGTGACTTGGCAAAGTCAGCATTGACTTCAGGCAGAATGGCTTCGGCCACTTCGGTGACTTTGATATCAAAGTCAGCTTTCTTGCCAGCGACTTCTTTGCCGGCGTAGTCTGCAGGGAATTCAAGCGGGAAGCTTTTGCTTTCACCGGCTTTCATGCCACGAACCGCTTCTTCGAACTCGGGCAACATGCGGCCCTGACCCAGAACAAACGAGAAACCTTCTGCAGAGCCGCCATCGAATGCAACACCATCAATTTTGCCAACAAAATCAAGGGTAATACGATCATTATCTTGAGCCTGACGACCGTCACGGGCTTCGAAATTGGCACGCTGCTTGCGAAGAATATCAACGGTGCGCTGAACTTCGTCATCGCCAACATCAACATTGGAGCGCGTTACTTTAAGCGCTGACAAATCAGGCAATTCGATTTCAGGGTAAACCTCGAAGGTAGCGGAGAAAGCCAACTGACCTTCTTCAACACCTTCTGTTTTAGGCTCGAGGCTAGGGGTACCAGCAACACGCAATTGAGTCTCTTTCAGCAGATTGTCGAGCGCACGACCGACTTCGGTGTTGATCACGTCGTAGCGGATGCCTGGGCCGTGGCTGCGCTCAACCATGGCAAGCGGTGCCTTGCCTGGACGAAAACCTTGAATTTTTGCGGTGCGGGCGACGCGCTTGAGCTGCGTCTGGACTTCTTTTTCGATGTCGGCCATCGAAACGACCAGATCAACACGGCGCTCAAGGCCGGACAGAGTTTCAACCACGGGCTGCATTAGGGACCTATATAAATAAGAAGTAAAAGATAAACACGAATTAACAGATCATTTTACCGGAAAACCAAGAGACGTCTGGTGACGGCCTTTTCGGCCGCACCTGTAGCAATCTGGTGACCTGAAAGCGCTGTACTCAAGCGCCACTACACAGGGTTTTTTAACATATCCGGCAAACCACCTTCAGAACAAAATCATCACCCAGGTAAACGCAGCGGCCAGCAACGAAACAAAGACTGCTGCCGACCCCAGGTCTTTGGCTTTGCCACTTAGCTCGTGCCGCTCAAGACCAATACGGTCAACCACAGCTTCAACTGCAGAATTTAGCAACTCTACCACCAGCACAAACACCAGGCTGAATACCAACGCGACGGTTTCGAGTCGCCCCACATCAAGCCAAAACGCCAGTGGAACACCCACCAAGAGCAACATGACCTCTTGCCGAATGGCGGCCTCGGACTTCCATCCACTGACCAGCCCTGACCATGAATAGCCCGCCGCACTGATAATTCTTCGCCAACCTTTTGCCTTGTTTTGCATTGCATTACTCTCCTTGGGTTGCGAAGCATACCGCGAGACTGCCAATTATTTAAAGCAACCCTCTTTATTTAATTAGTCAAACCTCTATATACTCATAGACGCACAATCTTCAGGTATACCCCCAATGAAAACCACCGCTACAGCTCACCGATCAATGACGTGGGCTGGTCCCTATGCCCACATCGTTCTTATGGTCGTCGCGGGGCTCGCCGTACTCAGTTTCAGCCGGTTGGCACTTAGCCTGTGGCTCTCTGAACGGGTGCTGGCCACAGGCAAACTGTTTGAAATTTTCCTGCAAGGCATTCGGGCTGACTTTATTTTGGTATGCATCTTTGCTGCCCTTCCTGTCGCCCTGGCCCTGCCCCTGGCACAGCGTCGCTGGCAAAAAACCTGGTTTCGCTTTACTTACATTTGGTGTGTCACGGCCTTGGTCTTGATGACCTTTATGGAATTGTCGACACCGACCTTCATTGCCCAATACGATATCAGGCCCAACCGGCTTTACGTTGAATACCTTCGCTACCCGAAAGAAGTTTTTTCAACTCTCTGGCAAGGGTTCAAGGTGCCCCTCATCCTGGGCATTGCTTTTACGGGCGTTGCTGTTGTGGTGTTCGGGCGATGGTTACGCGTTGCAGATCAGTCGCTTGATGTTGGGAAATGGCCGGCCAGACTGGTCGCCTGGCCTTTGGCAGTGTTCATAGTTTTTGCCGGCATTCGCTCAACCACCGACCACCGTCCGGCCAATCCGGCGCTGTTTGCAATCACGCCAGATGCCATGGTGAACTCCCTCGTCATTAACTCAGGCTACTCGGTGCTATATGCCCTTTACAGTTTCAAGCACGAAGCGAAAAGCACCGAAATCTATGGCAAACTCGACACGAACACCATGCTGGATGAAATCCGACAGTGGCCGTGGTTGAGCAATCACAAATTCCTGGCGCCAGAGCTACCCACCCTGCACTTCCAGCAGGCTGCAGTGTCTCGTGAAAAGCCGCTTAACATCGTCATCATCCTGCAGGAAAGCATGGGGGCGACGTTCGTCGAATCACTGGGTGGTGTCCCGGTCACCCCAGAGCTCGAAAAACTGAAAAACGAAGGGCTCTGGTTCGAAAATCTATACGCCACCGGTACTCGCTCTGTGCGAGGTATCGAAGCCGTTGTTGCCGGATTCATGCCCACACCTGCGCAAAGCGTGGTGAAACTATCAGGTAGCCAGCGCGACTTTTCAACGATTGCCTCTGTCGTGAAAAAAGCAGGCTACAGCACCAGCTTCATTTACGGGGGTGAAGCCCACTTCGACAACATGCGCAGTTTCTTTACCGGAAACGGGTTCGACCGCATCATTGATGCCTCCGAAATCAAAAATCCGGTTTTCACAGGCAGTTGGGGCGCCAGTGACGAAGACTTGTTCAACAAAACCCATGAAACACTCATGCAATACCAGGCCGAAGGCAAACCTTTCCTCAGCCTGATTTTCACCTCAACCAACCATGAACCCTTCGAGTTCCCCGAAAACCGCATAACACTTTACGATACGGACAAAGCCACTGCGAACAATGCCGTTAAATATGCCGACTGGGCCATGGGACAATTCTTTGAACGCGCCAAGGCCAGTCCGTACTGGAAAAACACCCTCTTCCTGGTGGTGGCAGACCATGACATACGGGTTTACGGTAATGAACTGGTACCGGTCGACAAGTTCAAGATTCCAGGATTGATTCTGGGGGCCGACGTTAAACCTGCCCGCATTGCACCCATAGCCAGCCAGATTGACCTGGCGCCCACGTTGCTTAGCCTTGCGGGGTTATCCAGCTGCCACCCCATGATAGGTCGTGACTTCATTCGCGATGCCGAAAGCCCGGGGCGCGCCATTATTCAATTCAATGATTTGTTTGCTTTGGTCACTGAAAGCCAGGCAACGATTCTTAAACCCAATGCTGAAGCCTTGACCGCACAGTTCAACAAAAAAACCGGTAAAACCGAACTTACTGATAGCGTTGCCAGTAAACCCGAGGCTCAGCGCGCTCTAGCCCATGCGCAACTTCCCTCGTGGTTGTACCGCGAATCATTGTATAAAAACCCCGCAGTGTGCCCGCCTGCATTGGCCAGCACCCAGTAAACAAGGTGCGAATCGTTCAGGACGAAAGGTTGTGATAAATCTCTTCTTCCTGAACGAAATGCAGACGTAATACGGTTTCAAGCGCATACATCGTCTTGCGTAAATCTTTAATTGCCGCATCATCCAGTGTCTGCTCAGAGGCCATGCGGTCAATGACTCTTGCCAGACGGTAAATTTCACGATGCATACTGCTCAGGGTCGCCATCGGGTCATCGCCACCGATCAACCTTGAAACACGTGGGTAAATGGTGGCGTCGTCATGCGACTCGTGAGGCAAAATCTTTTCGTGAATAGCGATGTTTAGCGCCGACAGCTCTGCCATCAACATGGCACCAGACATATGGCCAGCGCGTTCCGCCAAACCACCCATGCGATCAATAAGCGGCATGAGGCGAGCATGATCATGCTTCATTCGGGATAACTCGTCTGCAGAAATGTGTTCTTTGCCCCGAACCTTACCCAAACGCAACACTCGAAGTGCATTAAAAATGACGACCACATCGATCAGTTCTTGCAAAACAGCACCCGAAACCGGCGGTAAATAACCAAACGCCGCAACAATCATGGCCAGCCCTGATAGCCCCATACCGACAATGACGGATTGCAGCGCAATTTTCCGGGTCTCTTGTGCCATCCCCAAGGCAAAGGCCAGTCGATCGAGCCGATCGACCAGTAACACGACATGCGCAGATTCAGCCGCAGCGGCTGCACCGCGAGCGCCCATCGCGACGCCGACATCAGCAACCGCCAACGCAGGGGCATCATTAATACCGTCACCAACCATCATCGTGACACCCTCTTGACGCGCCGCGGTGATGGCCTGAAGTTTGGAGGCCGGGGTTTGCTCGGAAAGAATCTCATCCACCCCCAGTGACCGACCAATTGTTTCAGCCACATCATGCCGGTCACCGGTGAACATAACGATGCGCTGAACACCAAGCC
>CAYTSJ010000076.1:0-7726 GCA_964440385.1 uncultured Pusillimonas sp.
GCCGGGTACGAAAACCCGACCGGTGGCCGATTTGATCAAAGCCGACAAGCCCGATGTTGTCCTGGTCATCATTGGTGACACCATGGGCTCTTACGATAACCCCGCGTTCCCGAAAGCCTGGGCCTGGCAGGGGGTCAGCAGCCTGACCAAAGAAATCGCATCGACCAAGACAACCTGCGTCTGGGTCGGCCCCGCTTATGGCAAGGCAGGCGGCAAATACAACAAAATTGATGACCGGGTCGAGCGTGCCAACCGTTTTTTGGCCAGTGCCGTCAGCCCCTGCACCTACATTGATTCACTCAAGTTTGCCAAGCCGGGGCAGTGGCGCACCTTTGATGGCCAGCATTTCACGGCCGATGGATATGAGGCCTGGAGCAAGGCCATTGTCGGGCAATTGGGGCAGTTGCCACCCATCCAGCAACTGCGTAACAGCAAAAAGTAAGCGCATATGTCGGTAACTTCCGAAGGCCGGTTGCCCCTGCGTGCAGTGTTCTTGGTCGGAGGGTCGGGTACGCGGCTATGGCCGATGTCGCGCGAAACCTATCCCAAGCAGTTTTTACCTCTGTTCGATGGCCGTTCCCCCCTTGAACTGACGTGTGCCCGGGTGGCCCAGGTCGCTTCGGGGCCGCCTGTTGCCATCGCCAACGAAACCCATCGTTTTATTGCAGCAGAGCAGTTGCGGCTGTCCGGCTTCCCTGACGACGGTACCTTGCTGCTCGAGCCTGAAGGCAGAAATACCGCACCGGCCATTGCCCTTGCGGCACTGTTGGCTGTGCAGGACGGGGCCGATGCGTTATTGCTGGTACTGCCGTCAGATCATGTGGTTCAAGATGTGGCTGCATTTACCGATGCGGTCCGCACCGCGACTGCGCAAGCCCAGGCCGGCCGAATGGTGACCTTTGGCGTCGTGCCCGATTATCCCGAAACCGGGTATGGATACATCCGCATCGCCGACGCAGAACTGAACCCGGGTGGCGGGGTTTACGCAGTTGAGTCGTTTGTCGAGAAACCTGATGCAACACGCGCCCAGGCCTATCTCAACGAGGGGCATTATTTGTGGAACAGCGGCATGTTTTTGTTCAGGGCCAGCACTTATCTGTCAGAGCTTGAGCGCTTTCGGCCTGACATTGTGCAGGCCTGTCGCCTGGCCATGGCCCAACTGCGTCACGACGGTGATTTCACCCGTCTTGATGAAGCCGCGTTCAGGGCCTGCCCTGCACAGTCGGTTGATTACGCGCTGATGGAGTCAACCGATCGCGCCGCCTGCGTGCCGCTGCAAGCGGGGTGGAGCGATATCGGTTCCTGGGACGCGATGCGTCGCCTTGGCCGCCCCGATGCAGCGGGTAACGTTCTTGATGGCGATGTGCTTGCCATTGACAGTCGCAATGTTTATGCGCGTGCCGACAGTCGCCTGGTGGCCCTGCTGGGCGTCAATGATCTGGTGGTCGTTGAAACCCCCGACGCCATTCTGGTTGCCGATGCGGGCCATGCCCAGAACGTGCGCGATGTGGTGGCCGCCTTGAAGGCACAGCAGCGCAACGAGGCCGTCTCGCCAAGACGCGTGGTCAGGCCTTGGGGGCACTACGACTGTATTGATGATGGCGAACGTTTTCAGGTCAAGCGTATTACCGTCAAGCCTGGCGGTCAGTTGTCACTGCAGTTGCATCACCATCGTGCCGAGCACTGGGTTGTTGTGCGTGGCACGGCACGTGTATCGCGAGGTGACGAAACTTTTTTGCTGTCTGAAAACCAGTCAACCTACATTCCGCTGGGTGTCAGGCATCGGCTCGAAAACCCGGGAAGCATTCCCCTGGAGTTGGTCGAGGTTCAGTCCGGTGCCTATCTTGGCGAGGATGACATTGTCCGTTTCGATGATCGTTACGGACGCTAACCGGAGCGGCCATGTTTCAGCCTGAGAAACTCGGCCGGCATAACCATGCATTCATGGTATTTGCCGGAGTTTTATCGGCCCTGTTCAACGGGGGCGTGTTGTGGTTTGTTGCCGATCATCATGACATTGAAGGCGATGTGTCCCGGCTGGTCGCTCCGCTGGTCATGGCGGTGGCAGGGTTCATGGCGTTTTATACGTTTCACCTGATGATCAGTGCACGCAGTACGGTATGGATGTTGCGTCAGGGGGCGGTGCGCTGGTTGCGTCTTTTGCTGGCCGCCATGGTACTGTTTTTCTTTGTTCTGCACGAGCAGGCCAGCGACAACGTATTGCGTGCCATGCTCATCGAGTGGAGCAGCATCGCCTTGCCGTTGCAGTGTGTGGTTCTGGCGGTTTTGCGCGCCGCCGTGCTGCATGTCAATACCTCGCCTTCAAATCGTCGCAAGGCCGTCTTTATCGGCCTGGGGCCCGAAGCCTTGAAGCTGGCGCATCGTTTGACGCGGTCCCCGATTCTGGGCATGGAAATAGTCGGTTATTACGCGGACGAGCCCGTACCGCAAAGTGACTACCACGACGCCATAGAACTGCCCTACCTCGGTAAGTATCTTGATGCAGTGCATCGAGTCGACCAGAATGATTTCTCGGTGGTGTTTGTGGCCATGCGAGAGCACGACAGCCCCGAAATGTCGCAGTTGATGGATCACCTTTACGACTCGACCAGTTCGATTTATTTCATGTCCGAGCCCCGTCTCTCAGAGGGCTTTTCGGTGCAGGGGGCCGAGATTGCCGGGGTTTCGTTACTGGCGTTGCATGAAACCCCGATGGTCGGGGCCTCGCGCTACATCAAGCGGTTCTCTGATCTTGTGTTGTCGGCGTTAGCGTTGCTGTTGCTGTCACCTGTCATGTGCCTGGCGGCATTGGCGATCAAGCTCGACAGCCCCGGTCCGATTCTTTACCGGCAAAAGCGTTACGGTGAAGGGGCCCGGCCCATTACGGTCTACAAGTTCAGGTCGATGCGTGTCGATGCGCCCCAGGATGGGCTGTTGCGCCAGGCCAGCAAAGATGATGACCGGGTCACGCGGGTAGGCCATTTTTTGCGTCGCAGTTCAATTGACGAGCTCCCTCAGTTGTTCAACGTGCTGGGCGGGTCAATGAGCTTGGTCGGGCCACGCCCGCATGCGGCATCACACAATGAGTTTTATCGCCACAAGATTCGTGGCTACATGTTGCGCCATACGGTCAAGCCGGGCATCACCGGATGGGCACAGGTGAACGGTTTGCGCGGGGAAACCGATACGCTTGAAAAAATGGAACAACGCGTCAAGTACGACCGTTTCTACATTACGCACTGGTCGTTCTGGCTTGATATCAAGATCTTGTTCAAAACGGCCTTGATGGTCTTTTTCTGGGGTCGAAACGCGTACTAGACATGATGGCCGGGCGTCTTGCTCAAGCCATACTGTTTGCGGTGTTTTTATGTGGCTTGGTCTGATGCTCGGCTTGGCGGCCCAATGTCTTCGCACGCTGTTCTATGAAGGTTGGCAGAAGACTCTTGCGGGTACGCCCCGATTACGGGCATAGTGCCGTTTCCAGATGAGACCAGCGACATTCTTTAGGGTTCAGCAAGTCGGCCAGTTCGATGTTGCCACTGTCTGTCTGAAGCACCAGCCCAAGCCTGACCACCGCCTGTTTGTAATTGTTGGACGGGATGTCTCCACGTTTACGCGCCTGATAGCCATCAATGACCACACTGACGTTCGGGTGTGCTTTCCAGGCCAGCCGAGGCCCGAATCGCATGCGGGTGCTGTTGGACACATCGCCTGACAGCCGGGTGTCTTGCTGGCGTTCAAATGACCCAAAGACAGAAAACGCCAGTTTCGGGCTGGGTTGCCAGCCGGCGGTCAAACCGAGCCCCCGCAGCGCCGAATAGGTGATGTTGGGGTCTTCGTCGTTATTGAACGGGCGCTGCCAGACCCCCAGGCGAAGTTCGGTTTTCGGGGAGTATTGCCAGATGGCCTGGGTGTCCATATGCATCAGGTCAGTGTTGCGCTGGTCGAAGGTATCGTATTGCCGGTTAAGCCATCCCAGACGGGCATATACGCCTGTCTTCACGCTGTATTGCCAATAGGCTTCAGTGAAAACCTCCCGGTCGTTGTGTGTGTCGTCAAGACCGGGGCGGTTCAGCAGGCGACGCAAAGGATATCGGGTTTCGCTTTCGGTCAGGCCGACCGCAAGCGAAGACCCGGTTACGCTTTGATATCTGGCCGCCAACTCCCAGCCCCGCTCGGTGGCATCAAACAATCGCCGGTTTTGGGGAGAGTGGTAGTTTGACTGTTCACTGAACACACGCACAATGGGCAAGGTCAGGTCTTCGCTGATATTCATGCCCATTCTGGCGCTGAGTGTGCGCGAGTCTACCGTGTCGCTGTCGGGCCAGATCTGGTCTGACTCGTAACGACGGCGGTCAAAATCGTAGCCCATTTTGCCGTCAAACAAATCGGTGGCTCGCCAGTGAAACCGGGCATTGAGTTTGCGGGGCTGATGGTCGAACTGATGCTGGCCGCTGTATTGGGCGTCTCCGCCAACGCCGGCAATATCCAGGCGGGTGTCGTCAGACAAGACCGGAATGCGAAGGGCCATGCCAATGCTGTTGACCGTTACCATGCTGCCTTCGACAGGGTCGTGAATTTGCGAGGCCCGGCCGGGGTTTGAGTTCGACTGGACACTGTTCTGCATTTGCACAACATAGTCCATCGCTTCAGGAAAAACCTGGGCTTGAACATCAGACAGTATGGCGATGGCCATACCGCCTGCCGATAAGGCTGACAACAGTCGTTTTGTCATTGGTTTGCCCTCCGTGCATTTTGTTTGCGCCATTCGCGCCAGCAAAGTATGAGGAAATACGGGTCGTCAACGAGGTAACGCCGCCACAAATGTTTGGGGTCGGACAGCAGGCGCCACACCCACTCAAACCCTGTACGTTGAACCAGACGCGGTGCGCGAGACTTCAACCCGAGAGCGAACTCCATGGCGGCGCCAACACACATGACGACACCGCCGCGCAGATTGGGGGCATGGTGCAGTGCCCAGCGCTCTTGTTTGGGCAGCCCGAGACAGACGAAAACAAGGTGGGGCTCAAGTGACTGAATGATGGCGGCGGCGCGCTGGCCTTCGTCACCTAAAGGGTCGAACTGCATAGAGGGGGCGATGATACGAATATCGAGACCCGGAAAATGAGTGGAGAACCTTTGGGCCAGCGCCTCTTCCTCGGTGGGGCGCCCTCCCAGCAGGACGACACGCCACTTGCGCTCGGTGGCTTTTTTGCACATTGCGACAAACAAATCAGCACCGGTCACCCGTTCCGGCAACGGGTGTTGCATCAGCCGGCTGGCCCAGACGATCGGCATGCCGTCGGCAAAGATGTAGTCGGCCTGTGCGTAGAGCGCTTTCAGGGCGGGTTGCCGTTCCAGCTTCACAATATGATCGACGTTCGGGGTCACCACAACCTGCGCGGGCTGTTCGTGCCGTTCGGCGCTGCGGCACAGCGCTTCGGTGGCCGTTTGAAAGTCAACGGCCTGGATATGCAGATCAAACAATGAAACGGTGGGCAGTTCAGTCATGGGCATAAGCGCTTGTCGGGGTCAATGGCAGTCGGGCACGGGTAAAGCGCGTGCGGGCTGACTATTTTGGGCCGGGACAAGGGGGCGCTGGTAAATCGGGTCTTTCAGGGCCTTGAGGGGGGCATCAAATACCCAGCCTTGTTGTATGAACGTCTGCACAAGGGTTGGCAATGCGTCGGCGTTAAGTGAGTTGGCGTGTAACAACAGTATGTGTGCCGGGCTGCGTTTGAGCAATTCGCGCCAGTGGGTCTCTTGGGCCCAGGCCTGGCCGATGACCTGGCCGATATAGTTTTCCCGGAAGGTGCGGGCAGCAGCGAGGTTGTTGGCGTCGAGCAAGGCCTGATATTGCGCCCCGTAATCCCAGTCAGGCAACGTGATGGTTGCCGGTGCTACCCCGTAGCCCCGTTGGGCCAGACCCTCAAGCAGGGCTTGTCGTTGTGCCTCTGTTTTGCCTTCATCAAGATAAGGAAAGCGCAACAGGGGGCACCACCCGGGCAGGTGCCCGAAGAGACGCTGGGCTTTGTCGATATCGGCAAGGTAGCGAGCGGTGTCGGTGGCACTAAGGGCGCCATGACTGTAGGTGTGGTTTCCGATGGCGTGCCCGGCGTTGCTCCAGTCTTGAATCAGTGACAGGCTGTCCGGGTTATCGACCATGGCGCCGTGGGGGAACAACATGGCACGGATACGGTTGTTGCGCAGGGTTTCGAGAATCGAGGCATTGGCCAGCATGGCCGCAGTTGCACCCGGGCCGGTACTGAACCCGTCATCGAACGTCAGGGCCAGGGTGGGCTGGGCACGCACGGCTCCGGTGCCGATCAGCAGCATCAGCAACGTGGTGGCTAAAAACGACAGGCAAGCGCGCAGTCGTTGTTTTTGGGCAGAACGTTGCCTGACATGGACAGGGCGGTGCAGGAGCAGGCTCATGAGTCACCTTTCTGGCGTGAGGCGTGCCAGGAAAAAAACAGAACAACCATCAATGACAGGGTTTCTCCGGCGAGCATCCCCCAAAGCGCTCCCGCCGGCCCCATGACTTTGGTCAGGATAAAGCACAGCAGCAGCGCCAGCAGTGCACAGACCAGAGAACTGAAGGTCAAAATACGAAACTGTTGTTTCAAGACCAGGATCAGCATAGGCGGGTCGCGCAGCGCTTTGACAAAAAATATGGCAATCCAGAGCAGCAACAGGGCATTGCGTTCGGGATGCTGTTGTCGCAGAAGGTCGGTGAATATCCAGTCGCGTGCCAGCCAGGTCACCAGAGCGTAGGCGAGAACGACAAAGCCCATGGCCAGGGCAACACCCCCAAGCTTGCGCAGTGCGACAGCCGCTCCATTATCGTGAAGCCAGTGTGAGGCCGCCGGGGTAACCTGTTTTTGAACGCCGGTACACACCAGGTTGACGGGCATCATCAGAAGTCGTGCGGCGGCAAGGGCCCCGACGGCAGCGATATCCAGCGTAAAGGCGGTAACAAAGCTGTAGCCCTGGTTCAGTAACCAGTACACCCCGGAACCGCAGGCGGCCCAAAGGCCGATCGGGGCAATGGCAAAAAGCCGGCCAGGTGCTGCGTCAGGGTCGGCCAGGTCCCGCATCCAGTGCGAAAGGATCCGGCCGCCGGCCAGTGCAGACAGGGCGGTGGCAAGAATTGCGATGGTGGCAGCAATCGGGAACTGCACCGCGACAAGGCATCCGGCAACCAGCCCGATCGCATAGATGACGTCGGCCAGCAGAACCCGCTGTGTACGCTGGAAAATCAGCAAGGTGTTGCGAAAGAACTCCCGGTACAGGCTGGTAATAATGGCCGCAATGGCTGCCAGGATCAGGGTGGCGACAGTGTCGTTGACCAGGCCGAAGGCCCAGAGCAGGCTGACGCCCAACAGCAGGATAACGGTACCGGCACCCAGACCGCGCGCCTGGTCTTTGTGCAGGCTGCCCAGCCATTGACGCTTTTGAGCAGGGGCCAGCTTCGGCAGGGAGATCACCAGCGGTGTGCCAATAAAGCTGTTTTGCAGCATGGTCAACAGCATTACGCTATTGAAGAGCAGCACGTAATAACCGTACTGGCTGTCTTCGGCATATCGGATCAGGATCAGACCGACCGCAAAATTGGCGGCCGACAGCAATGCCTGGTCCAGCACCGAGCTTCCCAGGATTTTCATCCAGCGGGTTGGGGGCGGGTTTGCGCAGGCGGCTGTCGTGGCGTCTGTCATGGGGGTCAGTT
>CAYTSJ010000077.1:0-7666 GCA_964440385.1 uncultured Pusillimonas sp.
AGTGTGGCCCAAGCGGCTCAGATCGCCCAGGCGCTGGATGAAGCCGGTGTAGATTCCATTGAAGTGGCCCACGGCGATGGTTTGCAGGGTGGCAGTTTCAATTATGGTTTTGGGGCCCACACTGACCTGGAATGGATCGAGGCCGTTGCCAGCGTGGTCAAGCGCGCCAAAATTGCGACACTGTTGCTGCCCGGTATTGGCACGGTTCACGACCTGAAAGCGGCCTACGACGCTGGTGCACGCGTTGTGCGTGTGGCCACGCACTGTACCGAAGCCGATATTTCAAAACAGCACATCGAATACGCCCGTCATTTAGGCATGGAAGCTGTTGGCTTTCTGATGATGAGCCATATGCAGACCCCCCAGGGGCTGGCAGATCAGGCCAAACTTATGGAATCTTACGGCGCGACTTGCTGCTACGTCGTTGACTCGGGGGGTGCGCTCAGCATGAACGACGTGCGCGATCGTTTCCGTGCGTTCAAAGACACGCTCAAGCCTGAAACACACACCGGTATGCATGCTCACCATAATCTCAGTTTGGGTGTGGCAAATAGTATCGTTGCCGTCGAAGAAGGCTGTGATCGCGTTGATGCCAGTCTGGCGGGCATGGGGGCAGGCGCGGGTAATGCGCCACTAGAAGTATTCATTGCAGCGGCTTCGCGACTGGGCTGGAATCATGGCTGTGACTTGTACCGCCTGATGGATGCGGCCGATGATATTGTTCGTCCGCTTCAAGATCGTCCGGTACGGGTTGATCGTGAAACCTTGGCGCTGGGTTACGCCGGTGTGTATTCCAGTTTCTTGCGCCATGCCGAAGTGGCTGCAAAGAAATATGGCTTGAATACTGTTGATATTTTGGTCGAACTGGGGCGCCGCCGCATGGTGGGCGGTCAGGAAGACATGATTGTTGACGTTGCCCTTGATTTGCTTAAAGCGCGAGACGCTAAAGCGTCTTCTTGATATGTGACGCATACGTTGCGTCTTGATCACTAAAACGGGTTGCTGTTGTTCTGGGTCAGGCATTTCGCCTGACCTTTTTTACACTAGCGTGGGTAAAAAACAATGCCCGCAGCGTCGCAGTGCTTGAAGCCGATTTCGATGGGCATTTGATGTACTAATGACATGAGGTTGTCCTGAATTGTTATTGGAATTAAGTGTCTGGGGAGGCTTTAATACCCCGGATTTTACTGGATTCCCCCGTGAGGGCAGGCTATTTTCCGGGTGGTAAATCCCGATAACCTTCACCTTAGGGTTACCTTCTATTGACGTTTTGTATCCAAACGTATGGTACTGTCGCACCCGCCGAAACATGAAGTTTTGCTTGCGTGGATTCGGCTTTTTTACCCTCAAGAGGCATCATGAATACAAGAATCCGGGTTTCCAGGCTTGCGTTCCTTGCCGCCGCTTTGTCCTATCTGCCTGCTTCACTCTCATCCGAGTCGGCCGCAGGTGCGGCACAGGTGGTGGGGTAGGCTGCAGCCAATGCGGTTAAAAACGAGTTTGGCGCAGACTGGCCGGGCTGGCTCAAGCGTACCGATGTGAACGCCCAGTTTAATGAGCATGGCAAACCGCTGTGGTCTATTGAAACTGTTCAGCCCATTTATCAAACGCCGAAAGATTTGACGCACACCTTCTTCTTTCAGGGTCGCTGGGGGCGTCAAGATCTGGACAATACATTTAACCTGGGTCTGGGCTACCGCTATTTGCTGGAAGACAAAACCTGGTTGCTTGGCGTGAACTCGTTTTACGACCGAACCACTCGCTATGACCACCAGCGTTTTGGTATGGGCGCCGAGGCCATAGGTCAGTACGTGACAGTCCGCAGTAACTATTACAACGCCTTTAGTGGCTGGAAAACGGTATCCGTTGTCAACGGGGTAACGACGTCTGAAAAGGCCCTCGATGGTTTTGACTACGAACTCGAGTTGCCCGTGCCTTATTTGCCCTGGATGCGTGTTTCTGCCACTGGTTTCCACTGGAAATCGGCAACTGATGGCCGCAAAGATATGCGGGGTCATCAGTTCACGTTGCGCGGCAATATTTCCAACAATGTGGCCATTGAGCTCGGGCATCGAAACGACAATCGCTCGCCGTCCAATAACTTTGTGAAGCTGTCCCTGACCCTGGGTGGCAAACCGGGTAATGGCGTGGGCGACAACCTGTTCCGTAATGCGTTCTCTTCATCGGCCTTTCAGCCGCGTGACCTGACACAGCACACACTGGACAAGGTACGTCGTCAGAACGAAATGATTGTCGAACGTAAAACTGACGGTGCAGCCAGCAGTGGCTTTGTCGTTGGAAGGGGTAATTGATCATGAAGGTTTTCGGTAAGGTTTTGTTGCTGGCAGCGATCTTTGCGTCTTCTGCTCATGCCCAGAGCGGAGGGGATGGTGTGGCTGCAACGCCCACGGTCTACGAGGTTACGTTGCAAAAAATTGAATTCAAAAATCAAGCGGGGACTTTCGTTTCATTCGCCGAAGGTTCTTACACGTTTGATATTGCCTCAGCCTCTGCGGGTGCGGCCGTGGGCAGTATCGGTGCGGGTAATTTCCTGCCTTTGGGTACATACACTGCAGCGCGCATCACCATTTCCCGTAGTTTCGTGTTGTCCGGCCAGATTGCAGATGCAGGCAGTGGCCAGCCCTGTCGCACGAGAACTGGTAACGGGTTTACTAATAACGACAGTTTTGGCTTAGTCAACCTGGGGGTAGGCACGGCAGATGCTGCTGCGGCAACGCGGCAAACACTGGTTGTCCCGACAAGTACCCGAAGCAACACCTTAAAAGATAACGGTATCGAAGAGTTGGGTTCTACCAGCTTGCGTTTCGAGGTGCCACTGTCGTTTACTGTGGCAGAAACGACGGGGATGCCGTCTGTGGGGGTTAACTTTAACGTGACTAACGCAGTGAAGTTTCAGACGACAGGTGCGGGGACTTGCATCATTTATCCGCAGCCCCCCAGCGTTGTTTTGCGTCAATAAACTGTCGTAGTTGACACGCGCTGCCGGGTTAACGCCGCAGTGAACAAAGCCCCGCATTGCGGGGCTTTGTGCTTTGGTCCGGGTCAGGCTACAAAATGTTTGTATGCGATGCGCCACCCTGAACGTGGTTTTCCGCTGGCGCCTGTACGGCATCTTTCACCACATACCGCCCGCGACCCGCGGCTTTGGCTTCGTACATCAGTACATCGGCTTGACGAAGCAGGTCGGTTTCGGCCAGGTGGCCATCGCTGATAATGGCACCTACCGAAGTGCCAATGGTGCAGACGGTGCCTTCCAGTTCAAACGGTTCTTTGAGCGCGGCCATTAACTTGCCAGCCATCGCTTCGGTGGCTTTGACGGCGTCTTCCCCCAGGTGGGTCAGCAAAACTACGAACTCGTCACCCCCCAGGCGTGCGACCGAATCTGTCGCGCGGATGAGCCCGGTTAGCCGCTCGGCGACCATTTTCAGAATCTGGTCCCCGGCCTCATGGCCCAGAGTGTCGTTGACGGGTTTGAATTCGTCCAGATCAATGAAGAGCAGGGCGATTTTCGTGTGTTGCCGCCTTGCGTTGGCCAGTGCGGTTTCGATACGGTCGCTGAGCAGCCGCCGGTTGGGCAGGCCCGTCAGGGCGTCGTGGTGGGCGGCCCGCGATAACTCTGTTTGTTGTTGCTGTAATTTGGCCAGCAAGCGGTTGAAGGCGTTGATAAGTACGCCAACTTCGCCTTTGTTTGCCCCCGGAAGCGGTTGCAGCGGCGCAATACCACGAGACATTTTGTCGGCCTGCCGGGTGGCCCTGGTCAGGGGCCGCAGCGATAGCGGCACCAGAATTGTCAGAATAACGAACAGGAAAAAGATAGTGACTGCGGTGTTGCGCAATAAAAAGAGGCGGACGCGCTCGACGGTGCCAAGTGCTTCTGCGGTTGCAATGGCCGACACGATGAACCAGTCGGTGTGGGGAACCGACACGATGGCTGAAATTTCTTCTATGTCATGTGCATTGGTGGTGATGCCGGTGCCGCGGTAGCCTTGCATGGCGTGATCGTGCAGCAGGTTTTTGCCGTCAGGCGGCGTGTTGGTTAATACTTTTTGCGGGTTCGAGGCGGCGATAAAGACCCTGTCTTTGGGCGATATCAGCAAAAAGCCACTGCCGGTGCTACCAATACGCGCTTGCAGCAAATTGCCTAAAAAGTCGGGGCTGTACAGCAAGGTGAAGCCGGTTAAAAAGGCCCAAGGCTTTTCGTTCACATCGGTCAAAACCAAAGTCATGGGCAGGATAGGGCTGATTTGACCGGGGATGACGAGGGGCTTGCCAATAAAAACGGTGTTATGTGCAGGCCGGTTGAGGGCCTCGTGCGGCACCAGTTCATCGGGATGCCCTTTCCAGTCGAAGATGGTGGTGTTGTTGATAATTCGGCCTTCGGCGCTGGTTAACAAAATGCCGGCCGAGAACAGGGCTTCGAAGGGTGATGATTTTCCGAAGTTGTGACTGGTCGTCAGTTGCGAGCCATAGACAATGTCAGGCGTGATCTGGCTGGCCATATGCTGAAGGCGGTATTGCCGCATCAGGATTTTGTGTCCGATGTCGTTGGCGACATAGTTGGCCAACGACATTTGCTGTTCGGAAACCACCTCGGTCATGTCTTCGCGCAAGAAGTCGGACAGCACGGTATAACGGACGGTGGAGCCGACCAGAATCATACACAAGCCGGCGAAGATGATCCTGAAAAGGATGCTGTGAGTGAACGTGCTGAGGGACATGATTATGTTTTTTTTCCGCAGTCCCTCAATCTAGCAGAAAACGGGTCGGTTGACCCGAAATTTCAGCTTTTCAGCATGCTTTCGGCCAGCCGGTGTCCACTGAGCCAGGCGCCTTCAACTTTTCCGCCGTTCAGCCAGTCACCACAGACGCCCAGGCGCGCCGTTTCGTTCCATAAAAAACCATGGGTTTGACCAGGAGCGACATCGGCAAACCGCCATCGATGGGCCGAGATTGCATCCGGGGCAGGCGCGCCCAAGGCCATGAACGCTGCATTCAGGGCTTCGATGGCCTCTTCGGCGGTGCTTTCGATGTGGGTCTGGCTCCAGGTTGCACTGGCGTGAACCACCCAGGTTTCCGGGCCTGATCGACCGGGTTTGCTGCTGTCTCTGGCGACCCAGGCGATGGGGCTGTGATGCACAAATGCGCCATCGTAGGGCAGGGCAACAGGCTGGTTGTAGCGCAACATCAGTGCCCAGCACGGCAGCATGACCGCTTGCGCGGCGATTGAGGCAAAGTGTTCATCGGGTTGGCTGAGCAGGGGCACGGCTTGTGGGGCCGGGGTCGCGACAATGACGGCATCAAAACGGTCTGCCAGGGTGCCGTGTTCGCTGGTGGTGAGCTCCCAGCCTGCTGCACCCAGTGTTATCCGGGTGACAGTGTGGCTGGCCAGCAGGTTGGCGGCGCGGGCGGCAAAGCGAGCGGGTGCTGTCATGCCCGGTGTGCCGACATAGCGTTTTAACTCATTATCCGGGCCGGGGGCCTGGTTGGCGCCCAAGGTGACTATACGACCTGACCAGGGGGCCACCGCACCGGCGGCTTCCCAGCGCGCGACTTCCGCTTGAAAAAGCGGGTCACGCGCCCTGAAATATTGCGCGCCGTGGTCGGCTTGCCAGCCCTCGCCGCGCCGCGTGCTCATACGTCCGCCGACCCCGCGGCTCTTGTCGAACAGGCTGACGTGCAGGCCAGCACTGGCCAGGACGCCGGCGCAGGCTGCACCGGAAATGCCGGCGCCGATAATAGCGATGCGTTTTATTTGACTCATTTTTGTCTTGGACAAAGGGTTTCAAAGTGAGCATAGTACGCCATAATAAGTTCACTGAATTTCTTCTTCGGGCGGTGAATTGTTATGAATAAAGTGGCATTGGTAACCGGTGCAGCCGGCGGGGTGGGGCAATCGATCACACGCGTTCTGGCCCACGAAGGATGGGATGTCGTCGTAGCGGGCCGCAGTGCCGGGCGTTTGCAAGCTGCGTTTGGTCAGCAGCACCATCACGTCGTGGCCGACTGCTCGACCAGCGAAGGCGTAGCTTCGCTGTTTGCGCAGTTATCGGAGCAAGGTTTGCAACCGGTGGCCCTGGCGCATTGCGTCGGCAATATCCGTCTGGGTGCTGCGCACCGGATGAGTGTCCAGGATTTCAGCGATTGCCTGACGGCTAACCTTGTCAGTGCGTTTCATACCCTGGCGGGCTTTGCAGGCTCACTGAGGTCTGCCGGTGTTGGAGGGTCTGCAGTTTTCGTTTCGTCTGCCGCCGCTCGTATTGGAACGCCCAATCATGAAGCCGTGGCCGCGGCCAAAGCCGGGGTCGAGGGGCTGGTGCGTTCCGCAGCAGCCACCTATGCCTCGGCAGGTATCCGTTTTAATGCCGTGGCACCCGGGTTGATGGAAACGCCCGCCAGCGAGCGCCTGATCAGTGTTCCGGCCGCACGCGATGCGGCCGCCCGTCAGTATCCATTACCGGGTATCGGGCAGCCTGATGAGCTGGCCGAACTGATGGCTTGGTTGCTGTCTGATAAGGCCGCGCGGGTGACTGGCCAGGTCTGGGCGCTGGATGGCGGTTTTTCGGCGATCCGCCCGTTGGTGAAGTAAGTCGCTGAACTGGCTGAGGAAAAGGGCAAGACCCTGGAAATCAATCTTGCCGAGCTGAAAGCTTACGGTTTCGCTTTCTTTGGTTTCAGTGGGGCATGGCCTGAAGACTGTGTTTAACACCCCCTGTCAGGGTGCTAAGATTGGTTTTTTGGCTACCTTCAGGCACCACAGGAATGCAGCATGGTCTCGGTTTCAGATAAAGAAGATCAGTCCGCCATCGTCGAACTGGAAGTGCAGGGCATGACCTGCGCTTCCTGTGTCGGCCGCGTCGAACGGGCGCTCAAGGCGGTGCCGGGCGTTGAGCAGGCTGCCGTCAATTTGGCGACCGAACGCGCTACGGTACGCGGTTTGGCCGATGCGCATGATCTGCTGGCGGCCATTGAAAAGGCGGGTTACGACGCTAAAAAAATCGATCCGCTCGCCTTGGTTGATCCGTCTGTCGCACGTAAAGAGGCTGAAGCGGTATCACTTCGCAGAGACTTGCGGGTGGCCCTGGTGTTGACGTTACCGGTTTTCCTTCTTGAAATGGGGGGGCACCTGGTTCCAGCGCTTCATCATTGGCTGGCGCAAGCCGTGGGCATGCAGCTTGTTTGGACGGTTCAATGGGTGTTGACGACACTGGTTATGCTGGTGCCGGGGCGCCGCTTTTTTTTGGCCGGTATTCCTGCCTTGTTTCGTTTTTCGCCCGACATGAATTCCCTGGTCGCGGTGGGGACAATAGCGGCTTATGGTTATTCCGTCGTGGCGACGTTTTTTTCAGATGTGCTCCCTGTCGGTACCATCAATGTCTACTTTGAAGCGGCAGCAGTCATCGTGACCTTGATCCTGCTGGGTCGCTACCTGGAAGCGCGCGCCAAAGGGCGTGCTTCACAGGCCATTCAGCGTTTGATTGGATTGCAGCCGGATATCGCTCACGTCGTATTAAATGGCAAGGTCATTGACCGTCCTGTTTCCAAGGTCTTGGTCGGTGACGTGCTTGAGGTCAGGCCTGGTGAACGCATCCCGGTTGATGGCACGGTCACCGAGGGTGAAAGTTGGGTCGATGAGTCCATGATCACC
>CAYTSJ010000078.1:0-7611 GCA_964440385.1 uncultured Pusillimonas sp.
CCTCAATAGCCGGGTAATCACGATCTTTCTTGTACGCCGAGACTTTCATAGCGATGAATGAATTCAACCGCCCCAAGGCAGCGGCCTCGGAAGCAGGCCAGAGCTCGACCGTCTTGCGGGCTTTTTCGACTGGCAAACTGGCCAGGCCAGACTGCTGGATGAGCGCCGCAGGATCAGAAAATTTCCCCGGCAAATCAGACAAGCAAAGGGACTGCGTTGCTGGACCTGGCAATAGCTTTAGCGGTGCGGTACGCAGCTTTTCACGACAGGCTTTGGCAAATGGCGTGAATACACGATAGGGTGAGCCCGATCCGGTTAAGACCGTGCCAGGCTTTAACAAGGTCGAACCATCAAAACCTTCAAGGGCAATGCCATGCTCGGACAGCAAACGATAGGCCGCCCTGTCGCGACGTCGCTCGTTGACACCATATTCACGATTACAAAAAACATGCTCGGCCCCCAACCGTCGGCAAAAATCCAGCAACGCTGCAGGGACATCGGCCCATTGATCGACCTGCAACCCCACTAAAGGGATACCCGATGCCTCAAGATCTGACTGCAACGAAATCAGGGCTCGACGCCAGAAATCAAGTTTGACCGGTGCGTCTTCATGCAAACGCCACTGCTCTGGCGACACAATGTAAACACCCACGACCTTGCCTGCCTGGGCAGCGGCAGCCAAAGCGGGCTGATCGGCCACTCGCAAATCGTTGCGGAACCAGCAGATAGAAACGTGGTCTGACATGATTATTTTCTTATGGACATGATATTGAGCTATTGCGCTTGTGCCATGGGCAGCGCAGGTAAACCGTCTAAGTTAGCATCAAAGTACGACTGCGCCTAGCGTGGCGTGCGCTTTCAAGCAGGTCAAACGTTACACTACCGCACAACATATTCATATCACCGATAAACCGCATGCCCTTTCGTGTTTTACGCCGCTTTCCTGTATCGAAACGCCCGCAATCTTTGTCTGTTGTATTGATCATGGCTGCCGCAACAGCGATCTGGTTTGGCTATGGCCCCGAAAAAGTACAGGTTTCAGCCAGCCAGACGTTGAACTGTGAAGTGAGCCATGTCCATGATGGGGATACCCTGAGGGCGCAATGCCCTGGTCAGAAAAAAAACTCGCGGGTACGCATACGACAAATCGATGCCCCGGAAATAGACCAGAAATACGGTCTTGCTTCCCGAGACTATCTGCGCCAGATTTGCAGACAAGGAGACCCCGTATTGATCAAGGTTCACAGCAAAGACAAATACGACCGACTCCTTGCCGACATTCAGTGTAATGGCCAGGATGTCGGATTCAGCATGATCCATGCCGGCGCTGCCTGGGTGTATGAACAATACGTTGAAGACCGGGCCCTCTTTGAAACACAAAGACAGGTGCGCGAGGCACGCCGGGGCCTGTGGCAAGAACACAACCCGGTCCCCCCTTGGCAATTCCGGCGAGACCAGCGCCAATAAGCAAATCTTTTCATTGAACCATGACTGCATACTCAATTCTTGATCTGGTGCGTATTCGCGACAACGGCAATGCGCGTATTGCCCTGAACCATGCCCGCGACCTGGCGGCACACGCCGAAAACTGGGGCTATACGCGATTCTGGATGGCTGAGCATCACAACATGCCGGGCATCGCCAGTGCCGCCACCGCCGTCGCGATTGCACACGTGGCAGAAGGTACCTCCCGCATCCGTGTGGGCGCTGGCGGGATCATGTTGCCAAACCACTCGCCTTTGGTCATTGCCGAACAGTTTGGCACCCTTGACGCCCTGCACCCGGGTCGTATTGACCTGGGGTTGGGTCGAGCACCGGGAACCGACCCGTTAACGCTGCGTGCGCTTCGCCGACACCCGGACAGCGCTGAATCTTTCCCTCAAGATGTACTGGAGTTGCAAGCCCTGTTGGGGCCCATCCAGCCGGGCCAACGGATTCGCGCCATCCCGGGCGCTGACAGCCACGTACCTTTATGGATTCTTGGCTCCAGCACCTTTGGTGCCGCCCTGGCGGGCCAGTTTGGCCTGCCCTACGCCTTTGCCTCGCATTTTGCCCCCGACTACCTTTATGTTGCACTTGAAACCTACCGGAGCCAATTCAAGCCGTCAAAGCAGCAAAGCACGCCACACGCCATGGTCGGGGTCAACATTATTGTTGGCGATACCGACCTTGAAGCCCGCAAACTGGCAACCACACAGCAAATGTCAACGACACATTTACTGCGGGGTGACCGTTGCCCCAGTAAAGCCCCAATCGACGATATTGAGTCGTACTGGAGCCCTGCAGAAAAAGCTCAGGCGCAGCGCATGCTGGGCTGTTCGATCATTGGCAGCACTGACACCGTTCGTGAAGGGATCAAAGGATTGCTTGATCGCACCCGGGCCAACGAACTCATGATTGTGTCCGATGTGTATGACCACGCCCTGCGCCTGCGTTCATATCAGCGAATTGCAGAGATCATGCAATCCATCAACGCATGAAGGCTGACGATCTTGAAAAACTGGTGTCTTGGCCAATGCCCTTTGGCAAATACAAAGGCCGCCTGCTGGCGGACCTTCCGGGACATTATCTGAACTGGTTCGCCCGCAATGGCTTCCCGCCCGGTGAGCTGGGTCGACTGCTGGCCCTGATACAAGAAATGGACCATAACGGGCTCAAACCCTTGCTTGAACCCCTTCGGCGCACGCTGCCAGAAGACCCCGGTCAAAGGCCCAAATAAGCCTGGCGGACCCGGTCGTCTTGAAGCAAGGCCTTGCCCTCACCCTCCAAAACCATGCGACCGGTTTCAATCACGTAGGCGCGGTCACACATTTCAAGCGATTCAACGACGTTTTGCTCGACCAGCACAACGCTCAGACCGCTTTCATGCAAGCTTTTGACGACCGCAAACATTTCATCGGTCAGCAAAGGTGAAAGGCCCAGCGAAGGTTCATCGAACATAACCAGCTTGGGGTTGGCCATCAGGGCGCGACCAATCGCCAGCATCTGTTGCTCTCCGCCTGACAACGTTCCGGCTTTCTGCTGGCGCCGTTCAGCCAGCCTGGGAAACGTCTGATACACCCTTTCCATATTGCGTTGCCGGTCTGCTCGCGCCCTTTTCAGGGTTGCGCCCAAACGCAGGTTTTCTTCAACACCCAGACTGGGAAAAATCTGACGTCCTTCCGGCACCTGTGCAATCCCCATCTCGCATACGCGTGTACTGTCCTGACCCGTAATATTGGCCCCCTCGAACGCAATACTGCCTCCGCGTACCGGTACCATGCCTGCAATGGCACGGATCAAGGTGGTTTTGCCAGCGCCATTCGCACCTACAATCGAAATGATTTCGCCCTGATGGATATGAAAGCTCACACTGGCCAACGCCTCGGCTTCGCCGTACGAAACAGAAAGGTCGTGCACTTCCAGCAACGGCAATCCGGTTTTAATGCTCATGCCTGGCCCCTTTTCCCAAATAACTCTCGATGACGCGCGCATCCCTTGTCACCTCGTCAGGGGAGCCCTGGGTAATAAGTTCTCCATGGTGCAAAACCGCCACATGATGCGCTATCGACATCAAGATACGCATTACATGCTCAACCAGCACAATAGTCAGCCCACCTTCGTTCAGTTTGCGCAACACCGCAATAATTTCATCGGCTTCGCTGGGGCGTAACCCCGCCATGACTTCGTCCAGCAACAACAACCGGGGCTGGGTGGCCAGCGCCTTGGCCAATTCAAGCATCTTGCGATCAGGCAAAGTCAAATGCATGGCCTTGACGTCTTTTTTTGCACCCAAACCCACTTGTTCCAGCGTGCTCGCTGCCAGGTCACGGGCCTGTTGCAAGCCTGGTGATCGCAACAACGCTCCCACCATGGCATTTTCAAGCGCAGTCATGTCCTGCAAAGGCCTGACCACCTGAAAAGTACGTGCAATACCCAACAGACAAACCTTTTCAGGGACCAGACCAGAAATTGACTGGCCATCAAATAAAACGTCGCCCTCGGTGGGCGCAATCGCACCCGCGATCATCTGAAAACACGTTGTTTTACCGGCCCCATTGGGACCGATAAGCCCCATGATGCGCCCTTGCGGCACATCAAAACTGACGTTGTTAACCGCCGTCAACCCTGAATAGCGCTTGGTCAGCCCCCTGACTTGCAGCAATGATGTGTTCATGGCTTTTCTCTCCGGGTCAGCGCGGAATCCCGCTGCTTCAGCAAGCGCTCAATCCTGCGGGCCACCGGCGGCCAGATCCCGTCTGGCAAGAAGACAATCACGGCAAGGATCAAGACCCCGTAAATCAGGATGTTCAGACCAAAAATACCCATCGACTGGGCGGCATGATTTGAAAACTCATTAATCGGGATAACAAAAAATGCGCCGACAACAGGCCCGAACAAGGTGCCAATTCCCCCGATAATCGGCGCAATGATCACCTCGATCGAAAACCGCATCCCCATTATGGTGTCAGGGAAAAGGCTGCCACTCATCAGTGCATAGAAAGACCCGCCAACACTGGTCATCGCAGCACTGATCATCACGGCAATAATCTTCAAACGAAAGGCTCGAACACCAATTGCCCGGGCTGCATCCTCGTCTTCCCGGATGGCACGCCAGAAATAACCCAGCCTTGAGCGCGCCAAAAGTGCGCACGCAAAAAAGGCCAACGCGGTCAACACCAGAAAACAGAAGTAATAGAACGCCGTGCCGCCACGCAGACTGAGCAAAGGGTTGGTTTCTTCGGGAACGGCCAGGAAATACCCTGCAGACCCCCCTACAAAAGACCAGTTTTCAAACGTCAGACGGCCCAATTCAGCGAAGGCAATAGTCAACAGGGTGAAGTAAATGCCTTTAACCGCAAAACGGAAACCCAACCAGGCCATACAGGCTCCCACCAGGGCGCTAATGACTGCACCCAGTAGAATGCTTACCCAAGGCGACACCCCGAAAGAGCCCACAGAAATGGCACAAACATAAGCGCCGAGCCCAATATACAAGCCATGTCCCAAGGACAACTGCCCTACATAGCCCATCATCAAATTCCAGGCCTGACCGAAAAAGGCAAACATCATGACCAGCGTGAGGACCGCAATCAGCGAGTCGGAAGTCAGGAACGGCAAGACGGCCATGACCAGGAAAAAAACAACGGACAGTGAGGTCCAGAAACGCGTGTTATGAGCACTCATCGCTGTTTTTCTCCGAACAACCCCTGGGGACGCAGCAACAAGACCAAAATCATGAGGGCATAGGAAATCATTGATTTCATGGCTGGATTGATCAGCAAAGCCGCCAGGCTTTCAGACACACCAATCAGGATACCGCCCACTAATGCGCCCATCAGGCTACCCATGCCCCCCACAATCACGATAATGAACGCCAGCAAGGTCAGTTCACCTGCCAGATAAGGCTGGGTATCAAACACCGGTGAAATCAGCGTACCGGCCACACCTGCGCAAGCCACGCCGATACCGGCAGTGACGGCATACAAACGGTTGACCCTTAAACCAATCGCGGCCGCACCCACCTGATTATCGGCGGCAGCACGAATCGAGGCCCCCGTCGTGGAATAGCGTAAAAAGACCAGCAATAACATGATCATGACCAGGGCGACGAGTGCACCATGAACCCGAACCGCATCCAGACGCAAGCCCAGAAAAGCTATCGTGTCGAAACTGGAAGGAGCAACAATAGAGCGCGCATCAGGACCAAACACCAGCATGTGAACACCGGTAATGACAAGGGCCAGTCCGATGAACAAGATAAATTGTGCATGATGGGGACGTCGAATGAATTGGTTGACCAAACCCGACTGAAGCGCGTATCCAAAACAAAACATGACGATCGCCGAGACCGGGGCAGCCATGATGGGAGAAATATCAAAGGTGGCCCAGATCAGATAACCCAGGTACATCCCCAGAACAACGAGTTCGCCATGGGCAAAATTGACGACGCGCATCACACCGAACATGATAGTCAGGCCCAATGCCGTCAATGCATAAATGATGCCCATGAGAACGCCGCCTGCAACCACATTGGCGTAAAGAGAAAACATGAAAACCCTTTTAATGCAACAACACTCAACAGAACGGCGGTGGTGTCTGCCGTCGGGCGCGACAGACACCACCGCTTTCAAAACAGAACGTTAAAAATTAACGATCCCGGAAGGGACGCATCGGATAGAGTGCCTTGGCAACCGCCAGATCGTTCGGGCCCACCACCGTCGGAGACCCATTCTTGTTCTGCAGCAATGCAACGCCAATATTGGGGTTTTGGCCTTTTTCGTTGAACTGAATCGGACCGCCAAACATGACGTGATCGGTGATATGGGTGGCTTTCAGGGCTGCATGAATCGCCGCAGGATCATGAGACTCGGCCCGCGTCAGGGCATCGGCCATGACCTCCACGGCTTCATAAGAGAAGCCGACGTTCAGTTCAAAACGGCTGTTCTTTTGCTCACGCTCAAAACGCTCGGCCAGCGCGACTGCGCGTGGATTTTTAACGTTCAGCCATGGCACACAAACCATGTAGTCGTCGCCATATTTGCCCAAGGCATCAGTAAAGGATTTTTCGTAAGGGCCGGGGCTACCGGGGCCGATAATGGCTTTGGGGTTGTAGTTCTGTTTGACCATTTCACGCACAATCATGATGGCGTCATTGACGCGCGTAATGGGCAACAAGAGTTCGGCTTCCGTGGCTTTGGCCTTGGCAACCTCAACCGACAAATCTTTGGCGCGAACATCATACCCAATCGTGTCGAGCAACTTGATCGGCATATTGGCGCGCTCCCACTCCGCCTGCATGGCTTTTAATGCGGACTGCCCGAAGGTGTCGTTGACATACAGCACAACGGCCGTTTTGGGTGGGTTGCTTGCACTCGCGACAAGTTCATTGATCCGTGCCACGGCATTGCTGACCAACTGCGTGGCTGGCGTGAAGTTACGGAAAATCTGCGTAAAACCCTGCTCGGTAATCTGGGGGGCGGATGCAATATTGATCAGCAAAGGCACTTTGGCTGCTTCTGCAGCCTGAGCAGCAGAAATCGTTGCAGCGGCGTCCCAGGCACCAATCAAGGCCGTACAACCCTCGCGAATGAGGCGCTCGGCCGCAACCCTGCCGTTTTCAGGTTTTGACTCGGTGTCAGCATAGACGAATTCAATCGCTGGCCCCTTACGTTCTTTGTTGATCTGGTCACCAAATTCAATACCCCTGCGTGCGGCTTGACCTGGAAACGCATAGACACCACTGGTTGGCAATATCACCCCGACCTTGGTCGAGGTATTGGCCCAACCGAACCGCAGTGGCATTGCGCTCAACGCGGCCGCCATACCCGCAGACTTGAGCAAAGACCGGCGCGAAATTTTTGTTGTCATTGAATGCTCCTTTGGTGGACAAAAATCTTGATATGTTGATGGATCAACTTGTTTCTTAAGTGAAACATCAATTTAATTATGAAATTACGGTTTGATGATATCCGAATCGAAATCATCAACGCCACCAGTGAAAACCCTTGTCAAAGGATGACCCGGGCGCACCGCACAAAACCACAAAGACACCATGCCCTTTGTTTGCATGCAAGGTGAGCTTGCCCTCGAGTGACGGAGTCCTTAGTTCCAGTTAAATTGGAACAAAGG
>CAYTSJ010000079.1:0-7602 GCA_964440385.1 uncultured Pusillimonas sp.
ATGACAGGAATGCCGGTTTCAAGGGCAACACGTGTGATGGCCGCACCACTTTCGTTGCTGACCAGTTCAAAATGGTACGTTTCGCCACGGATCACTGCACCCAAGGCAATCAGGGCATCGAATTCGTAGGTCTCGGCCATTTTGGCTAAAGTAAGGCCAAGCTCGAGCGCGCCGGGCACGGTCACTACCATGACGTCACGCTCGTCAACACCCAGCTCGGCAAGCTCTGCCAGACAGGCGTCGAGTTCGGCCATGCCAATATTTTCGTTGAATCGTGCACGTACCACGCCGATGTGCAGGCCTTCCCCATTCATATCAGGAAACAAAGTATATGGTGTCATTTGGTGGGTCCTTTCAGGCGTTGGAATCTGGTTCGGTATGGTAACCGGTAATGGTCAATGAAAAACCGGCCATGCTGGGCATTTTACGAGGACGAGCCAACAAACGGGCTTGCCCGACGTTGAGGTCGCGCAAAATCTGGGCACCGATGCCATACGTCAGCAAATCAAAGCGACCACCCGAGTTTGACTTCTTGGGGGCTGCAGGCTGACCCCAGTTACGGGCCTGCTCGAAGAGCTGATCGTCAGAGGCGTCACAATTCAGGAAAACCATGACGCCACTGGGCGCTGCCTTGATCGTGCGCAAGGCGCTGGAAACCGTCCAGCTATGCCCTGTTTGATCTTCAGAAAGCAGATCAAGCATCGTGGTTGGCTCGTGGACACGAACCAGGGTTTCAACGTCATGCGAAATAGTGCCGTGAACCAGAGCCATATGTGCTGCGCCAGAAGCTTTGTCGCTGTACACCACGGCCTCGAACTCGCCCCATGGCGTTGTCATGCGACGCGCGCCCACGCGCTCGATCATGGATTCGTGCTCGCTGCGGTACTGAATGAGGTCTTCGATAGTACCGATCTTGAGGTTGTGCCGGGCCGCAAAAATCTGCAGATCTGGCAACCGCGCCATGGTGCCGTCGGGTTTGAGAATCTCGCAGATTACCGCGGCTGGCGTCAGCCCGGCCAAAGCGGTGAGGTCACAACCGGCTTCGGTGTGACCGGCGCGTACCAGCACCCCGCCTTTGACCGCCTGGACAGGGAAAATATGGCCAGGCTGAACCACATCGGTGGGCTTGGCATCGCGGGCTACCGCGACCTGAATTGTGCGCGCACGGTCGGCGGCCGAAATACCCGTTTCGACACCTTCGGCAGCCTCGATGGACATGGTGAAGTTCGTACCAAACCGTGCACCATTACGACTGGCCATAAGGGGCAAATCAAGCTGCTGGCAGCGCTCTTGAGTAAGCGTCAGACAAACAAGCCCGCGTGCGTGAGTCACCATGAAATTGATGGCATCAGGCGTAACGTAATCAGCAGCTAATACAAGGTCACCCTCGTTTTCGCGATCTTCTTCATCGACAAGAATAACCATGCGCCCCTGGCGCAGTTCGGCAATGATTTCAGAAACAGGAGAAATGCCGGCGGGTTCAATGGCGCCGTCAGTAGGGATCGATTCGGTCATGGTAATAGACTCAGTGATAAGTGGCGTCATTTTAGCGCGTACCGAAAGCCTGTTCGAGGCCATCCGCTGCTTATCGGTAATGTTTGTTGAGCGTTGTCATACAAACAACAGTTCAAAACCGTTATGATCGGCAGTGTGATCAAACCGCAAGGCCCGTTATCGTCATGACCGAACGTGAAATCAAGCTGCACGTCCCCACCGCCTCTCAAGCAGAAATTGCCCGTTTTTTGCGTGCAGCCAAAGCCAGACGAGTCTCTCTGCAGGCCAAGTACTTTGACACCCCTACCCGGGAACTTGCCAATGCCGGCATCGCGCTTCGCATCCGCAAAGAAGGCCGCCGCTGGGTACAAACCGTCAAGGCACCTGGCACCGATGCAGTGTCTCGCATCGAGCTGAATCATATCCGCAGTGCCCCTGAGCTTGACCTGACTTTGTACACAGGCACCGCCATCGAGCCTGCACTTAGCGCGTTAAAGGGCCCGCTGTGCCTGCGTTACGAAACCCGGGTCACACGCATGGTTTTACCCTTTGAGGCTGACGGCAACGCGGTTGAAATCGCTTATGACCTGGGCTCACTGTTCGCCGGTGAACTCGAGTTGCCCATCAGTGAAGTCGAGTTCGAATATATTTCCGGTGATCCGTCGCGAATGTTTTCGCTGGCACAAGAATGGATTCAACAATTCAGCCTGATCCTTGACCTGAGGTCAAAATCCGAACGCGGCGATGCACTGGCCAGCCTGGCCTTGAACACCAGCCTTGATGCCAATGGACAAACTGTGGTCAGCACCGTTGCAAGCCCGAATATGGCTTCGCTATTCAGGGCGCGCCGTGCCAAAGCGATCACTATGAAATCCCGCTTCAGTATCGCTGAAGCCTATCTGGCCTGCCTGAATGAGTGCCTGACACAAATCATTCACAATTCGGCCTATGCCGCCGGGGTAGACACCGAAAACGCCAGTGCCAGCTTTCACATTGAATACACCCATCAACTCAGGGTCGGTATCCGGCGCTTGCGCTCGTGCCTGAAACTTTTTTCCGGGCTGGTTCCTGCCATCACGCCCAACGATATGGCCGTTCTGCGCAAGGCCTTCAACTTGCTTGGCATGGCGCGAGACGGCGATGTGGTGGCGCTGGTGGTCCAGCCGCGGCTGAAGTTGGCCGGTTTGCCCGATATCCGCATGCCACGGCACTCCGACAAAGGGCCTTCGGCCAGTGTTATTGTGTCTGACCCCGCGCTGCAATCAACCCTGGTCAACCTGATGGCTGGCATGGTTCAGCTCAGTGATCAATACCATTCCCGGACGCCCCAGGAAGCTCATCCAGACATTGCCAAACCCGTGCTGGTCAAGAAACTGACGGACTGGCTTGGCAAAATCTGCAAGAAAGGAAGCAAATTCACAGAGTTGTCTATCGATGCACAACACGGCCTGCGCAAAGACGTCAAATGTCTACGCTACTGCCTGGACTTCGCTGATGACCTGCTGACCAAAAGCAATATTATCGAACTGCGCAAAGTGCTGGAACTTGCCCAAGAGGACCTCGGCGAACTGAATGACCTTTACACGGCCGAAACATTCTACGAACCCCTGACAACCAAGCAACCCCAAGCCTGGTTCGCTATTGGCTGGTTAAGGGCCGAGCAAGCCAGAAAGCGCCTGACATCGCAAGACTTATTCAGGCAACTTGCCAAGGTCGGACCTTTAAAGGTACGTTAGCCCAACAAGGCTGACGCAAACTCTGAAGCCACAAATGGCTGAAGGTCTTCCAGACCTTCACCAACCCCGATCCAGTAAACCGGGACAGGCCGAACGCCCTGGCTTCCTGCCGCCACGGCCGCCAATGTGCCCCCTTTGGCCGTGCCATCCAGCTTTGTTACGACTAACCCGGTCAGGTTAATGGCGGCATCAAAGGCACGGATCTGGGCGATGGCGTTCTGCCCGGTATTGCCATCAACAACCAGTAAAACCTCGTGGGGCGCGCTGCTATCAGCCTTGCCAATAACACGGCGGATTTTCTTGAGCTCTTCCATAAGGTGCAGTTGCGTTGGCAATCGACCCGCTGTATCGACCATCACCACATCGGCGCCACGGGCACGCCCGGCGTTCACCGCATCAAAGGCCACGGCGGCAGGATCACCGCCGTCTTGGGCGATCACGTTGACATTGTTACGTGCCCCCCAGGCAACCAGTTGCTCGCGGGCAGCAGCACGGAACGTGTCACCTGCAGCCAGCAAAACACTTTTACCCTGTTGCTGAAAAGTATTCGCCAATTTGCCAATCGAGGTGGTCTTGCCTGCACCGTTGACCCCGGCAATCATGATGATCAATGGTTTGGCGGCATTGACGGGAAACGACTTTTCGAGGGGTTTTAAATGCATGGCAAGGATATCGCGTAACGCCGCCTTGACCTGTTCAGGCTCTGTAAGGCGTTCTTTTTTGACGCGACCGCGCAACTCGGTCAGTAACTTGTTGGTTGCCTCAACACCGGCATCGGCCATGATGAGCGCCGTTTCCAGCTCTTCAAAAAGGTTTTCATCGACTTTGACACCGACAAAAAGAGTACCCAGTGACTGTCCGGTTTTTGAGAGCCCGTGCTTGAGGCGCGCCATCCAGGACATTTTTCGGGGGGCTTCTGACTCAACCGCTGGCTGAACGACTTCAACCCTGTCTGGCGCCGTCTCTACCGGTTCCTCTGAGGTTGACGCCATCAAACCCGGCCCAATATCTAAGGGGGTTATCGATTCGGGTGTCAAATCAGCAACCTGTGAGGACTCCAGCGCCGACATAACCTCAGACGCAGGCGCGTCCGCAGATGCTTCAGTTTGTGATGGCACCTGTTCCGGGACACTTGCCGAATTTTTTCTTTTAAAAAAACTGAACATACGCTTTAAACTTACCTATTCAACGGCCTTGGCAGGCCCGCATCACGAGATGCAGCAATTTCTTAACCGCACAGCATGAAAAAACACAATGTCCGTATTGTAGGCGGTGATTACCGTCGGACTCCAATTCCTGTCATTGATGCCCCCGGTTTGCGTCCCACGCCCGACCGGGTCAGGGAAACCTTGTACAACTGGCTGAACCATTTCTGGGGCTCTGACTACAAAGACAAGACTGTGCTTGACTTGTTTGCCGGTACCGGTGCCCTGGGCTTCGAGGCTGCGTCTCGCGGTGCCGCACACGTCCAGATGGTCGAAAGCAATCCGCTTGCCGTAGCGGCCTTGCGGGCACTTCGCACCAAACTGAAAGCAGATAACGTACGCGTTTTCCCGGGGGATGCATTGCATGTACTCGAACGCACGGCCAACCCGTTTGATCTGGTTTTACTTGATCCACCGTTCAATCAAGGCTGGCTCGAAAAGATTTGGCCCTTGTTACCGCAGGTGCTGGCCAAAGACGGCCTGGTTTACATCGAAAGCGAGGCACCCCTTGAACCGCCGATGCCTTTTGAGACCTTGCGTGACGGCCGTGCGGGTAGCGTACATTACCGTCTCGTCAGAATTGCTGCACCGCAAGATAAAAGTACCTCGGTTGCGGTACACTAACTCCCCAAACAACTACCGGTGATAAGACTGGTATTTTGATTTGACGCTGATATTGATCACAACCCTTCTGAATCTCTCGGAACAATCATGATTACTGCCGTGTACCCCGGAACCTTTGACCCACTCACCCGCGGTCACGAAGATCTGGTTCGACGTGCCGCAAGTTTGTTTGACCACCTCGTTGTTGGCGTTGCCCATAGCCAGGCCAAAAAGCCCTTCTTCAGCATCGACGAGCGTCTTGAGATCGCACAAGAGGTGCTCGGCCACTACCCCAATGTAGAGGTCAAAAGCTTCGCCGGTTTGCTCAAGGACTTTGTGCGCGAACAAAATGCACGTGTCATCGTGCGCGGACTTAGGGCTGTATCAGACTTCGAATACGAATTCCAGATGGCGGGCATGAATCGTCATCTTCTGCCCGAAGTTGAAACATTATTCATGACACCCTCCGACCAGTACCAGTTCATTTCCGGCACCATCGTGCGAGAAATCGCCATTCTCGGTGGCGATGTCAGCAAGTTTGTTTTCCCGTCAGTTGAGCGTTGGCTTCATACCAAGGCAGCTGCACGACGGGAAGCCATGCAGGCAGCAGCATCGGCACAGGCTACCGAAAAATAATCTGTCACACGGGTTGATCTGATGGCACTGCGAATTACTGAAGAATGCATCAATTGCGATGTTTGCGAACCGCAGTGCCCGAATCAGGCTATTTATATGGGCGACGAGATTTACGAAATCAACCCGTCTAAATGCACTGAGTGCATGGGCCATTTCGATGAGCCGCAATGTATTGTGGTGTGCCCTGTCGAATGCATCGAGGTTCACCCCGAACACCAGGAAACATCAGCGCAGCTTCTGGCGCGTTACCACCAACTGACCGGCACCGGAAAATCAGGGTGAATTTTCACCAGGCGGCATTTGCGCCCGAGACAATTCGAAACCCATGCCGCAGCAAGCTCACCCTCATCAATGACCTTGACACGGTGCTTGCCATGGGTGGCCTCGAAAACAACACTGTCATCATCCTCGATGACATCAAGCGGAATATCAAGACGCAGCATCCCTTCAGCTTTGATGACCAGATATCCAAAGCGCAGTGATGCTTGAATCTTTTGCAATGACGGGCATTGTGAGCGGTCTAGAATGCGGCCGGCATCGTCAATGACTGCCCAGCATCGGTGATACCTGGCAGCCGCAGCATCGTCAAGCGTAGCGCAGCCGGCAACAGGCTGATACCCCGTTAAAGCGGTCATCTTCCAATCAACCCCTTAAGCGATTTACCGAGGTCTTTTACCGGATCAGCCGTCTTTGTGGACGAACCCGAGTCAGGCGCTATTTTTTGCTGGATCGCATCTTTGAGGCCTTGCTCAATCACCTGACGGGCAGAGCCCGCAATCAGTGCCTTCACATCAACGCCATAATCCATGGCCGCAAAAGGCCCATGCACCCGGACAGGAATAGTGATACCTTTCAATCGACCCAGGTCAGGGCCGCCTTGGCCTCGCGGGGGATTGACGACTTTGACATTGGCGATGACATCCAGCGTTTGATTGGCCAGATTGACCATTGCCGGTGAGCCCTGGGTTACGCGCAGCAACGGCGCATCGACCGCCAGCTTGCTGATTGTACCCACCCCTTTCACAAAGCCAAGATTGGCATCAAGAGAGGCAAAGCGGGTTTCACGAGAAAGGTCATATTTGGCACCGATATCAGAGACCTGACCTTTTGAGATTTTGCCCAGAACATCAGCAATTTCGGTGACCGTTTGCTGCAAGTTAAACCCTTTCACAGCGCCATCGCGCAAGGCTATTTGAACGGTACCGCCCAGTGACGCCAGCAAACCGTCAACAGAAGCTGACTGGGCGTTAAGGTTAAGTTTGACTGACCCGACTCCGGTCAGGCGATCATGGCCCGTCATGGCTGCCATGACGGGCCCAACCGACACGCCTGCCAGGTTCATCTGCGCACCGAATGCATTTTTTGATGTGGCACTGGCCTTACCTGACAAAGAACCTCCGTACAGTTTGGCCGCCAGTTGCGAGATATCGAGACGCCCTTTTTCTGCTTTGACGTCCAGAACCATGTCGCTGGCTGCAAGCCCGCGAGCGACCAACCGCCCAACCCGGGCATTGGCCACCAGATTGATGTTGTCAAGCACCTTGAGATCAAGCACAGTGTCGGACTTGGCGGGTTGTGATGCCTGGACTGGCGATTTCCCGCCGTTTGATGCCGGCTTGCCAGCGACTGCTGCGGCTTTGGCTTCGCCTGCTGCCTCTGAAGCACTGGAGGCTACCTTTGCAGCCGAAGGTAGTAGCTTGTCAAAGTCTAGCTCTTCCGCCTGAAGATTCAAGCGAATAGCCGGATTATCAAAGCCGGAAACACGCGTAGAAAAACTCAGTGGACTGCCATTCAGCACCGCATTAAGGTCACTGCTGACCCATTGCTTTTGCACATTCACCAACAGGCTGCCGATTAACGGAAACGCAAAACCTGATGATCCCAGCGTTGGCGCATCGATTTTGACATCACCCTTGATGGCGGTAAAA
>CAYTSJ010000080.1:0-7582 GCA_964440385.1 uncultured Pusillimonas sp.
GGGGGTACCTGGCTTGGGGTAAGCCGACAAGGTCGTTTTGGTGTCCTGACCAATTATCGCGACTTGCGGTTGCCCCCACCCCCCAACCCGGTATCGCGCGGTGAACTGGTCAAGAATTATTTGACAGGTCAACACACAGCGCACGACTACATTCAGGAAGCAGCGCTGAACAGTACTCGCTATGCAGGCTTTAACCTGATTGTGGGTGACCTGCACACGGTGGGTTATGCAGGGAGTCACACACCTGATCCGCAGGTATCACAACTCTTGACGCCCGGTCGTTACGTACTGTCGAATCATTTGCTGGATACCGCGTGGCCCAAAACCGAACGTTTACGCACGCTGCTGAACCACTTTCCGATAGAACACCTGGAACGCTCGATTAACCGGGTATTTGACGTCTTGAAAGACACGACAAGGGCTGATGACGGCTGCCTGCCGGAAACAGGGCTGCCCCTTGAAAAAGAACGCCTGCTAAGCAGTCCGTTTATTATCAGCCCCGATTACGGCACACGCTGCTCGAGCGTGATCGCCATTCACAAAAGTGGACGCGCCCTGTTCAGTGAGCTCACGTATAACCACCGTGGAGAACCGGTAGAACGTCACGACTGGCCCTGGCAAATCGAACCCTGAAAACTTGCCATTACTCTGCCTGTCACTATGAGTGCCCCAGCGGGGTCTTAATGCAAGGTTGTGCCCGGTGGCGGCGTCGTATCGATACCGTCATCAGGGTCGCACGATTTTTCTTTCAGGGTCGACATGGCCTCTTTCCAGCTGCGCATCGGCACACAGGTTTGCAAACGATGAATGGCCTGATCGACCAAAACCTGATGCAACTCATGCCCTACTTCCGAGGCAATATCCAGGGTGGCATCACCGCCCAGATCTGACAAGTGCGCATGTACAGTTTGCATGGCACTTTTGGGCACAATGGGGTCATTGGCACCGTGCAACAGGTGCAAGGTAGTGTCTTGTGGCGCAACCGCAGGCAACTGGGCGTAACACCCTGAAAACGCCAGCACACGTCCAGCCAGATCAGATTGCGCAAGGGTGGCCTCAAGGGCAACGGTCGCCCCTTGACCAAAACCGCACAATGCCGTGGCCTGCGCCGACAGATCAAGCTTGTTTTGTATCCATTGCACATACGCAATCAGCCGGGGCAAGGCACTTTCAACACGTTCGACGTAGTTGTATTCATTTAACCCGGATTGTTCGAACCAATGATGACGCTTTTCCTGTGTGGCCAACGGACCATACAAAAGCGCCAAAGCGGCTTGCGGAAAGGCCTGCAACAACGCTTTTTTAAGCGGTTCCAACTGGTCGGGGTTGGACGCATCATCGTGCAAAAGCACGAACAGCAATTGCGCAGGCTGATTGGCTGGCACCAGCACGACGGGATCAGGAACAAGTAAACGTGAAACAGACATAAAAAAACACCCTGAAGTTCAGGGTGTCATGATAAACGATCGTAAACCCGATTAAAGCAATGGTACCGGCGCCATGACGGTTTCGGGCTGTGCTTGCTCACGTTGCACCTGCATGTCGAGCAAGCGACGTGCCCTGACCGCAGCCTCGTCAAGACGAATCGCCACATTGGGCACAGCGTTGCCATACGTCTCAAGCTGCTTTTGCTGGATTTCAAGAACAAACTTGTCCTCGTCAAAGGTCATGACGATGGCTTTCTGGATCTTGTCTGTGAGCACCGCATCGTCAAGATCAAAATTGCGGGCCAGCGACCAGAAATAATGGGTGCTGGTTTCCGTTTCAGGAGTCAGTAAATGCAAGACATGCATCATGTGCGCATCGTCTCTGGATTTTTCGACCGGGTAGACCCCGACATCGGTCATATTGATGCCAGGTACCAGATTGATGGCGGTTTGCCAGCGGTGAATCGGCCCATTGTGCTTGAGCACCATCGCAAAAAAAGGCGGCGGGTCGATATTGGGCATATCCCGATGGGCGCGAACCAGTCGTTCCCCTTCAATCGTGACTTTTAACGGGTAATTGGCAATCGATTCCTCTTCTTCGTTGCCGATGGTGCGCAAGTGCACATAACTTTCATGACTTAAATCAAGCAGATTATCGTTCGCCAACCTGAAATCGCACTCAAGGTGGTGATACCCGATGGATGGCGCCCAGGCGGGGTGGTCATTCCAATGTAAATCCGGAATCAGTGCGTCATCGGCCAGGGCCGGATCACCCAACCAGATCCATAACAAACCATGCATTTCTTTAAGCGGGTATGTGGCTGCGCAAGCCTTGGCAGGAATCTGGTTTTGCCCGGGAATGTCTGTGCAAGCACCGTCTGCATTAAAACGCATGCCATGGTATCCGCACTGAATCTCGTCATCGACGCGCCGCCCCTTGGACAACGGCAACAATCGATGCGGGCAGAGGTCACGCAAAGCGCTAACCTGCCCTTTGGAGGTGCGAAACATGAGTACGGGCTGCCCAAGAAAGGTGCGTGCAACAAACGGGGCATCATCAAGCTCGTGCCGGAAACCGGCGACGTACCAAACGTTTTTCAACCAATTCATGTTTGCTCCTCTTTTTTGTACTTTATGTAGTTAATGACGCTCTTGCAAAGCGTCGTAGTTGCTGTCTGATTGTCAACCAGTTCAATCGCAACTTCAATAAGGTCGTGCGAATACTTAAAATTAACAAAGCTTATGGAAACTGATGAACCACCATGCGCCGAGGGTTCGAATTTTCACTGCTTTTACGACACGTCTTCATCTAAAATAGAAAAAGTGATTATTCATCGTTACAGGACACACCATGAGCCAGTCGCTCTCGCAACAACTCGCCGATGCTGTCAAGGCAGCCATGCGCGCCAAAGATACGGCCCGATTGGGTACCTTGCGCTTTTTACAAGCCGCTATCAAACAAAAAGAAGTTGACGAGCGTCGTGAACTGACTGATACCGACATTACTGCCATCATCGAAAAACAGGTGAAGCAACGTCGTGAATCGATCGCGGCCTTTGAAAATGCCGGTCGGGCCGAGACAGCGGCGCAAGAAAAAGCCGAACTTGAAGTTTTACAAGAATTCCTGCCCCGCCAGGCCACGGCTGAAGAACTTGATGCGGCCATTGCCAAGGCGTTGGCCGATGTGGCTGCCCAAGGCGTGACGGGCGCAGCGGCCATGGGCAAAGTGATGGGGATACTTAAAACCGAACTGGCGGGTCGCGCCGATATGTCGGCCTTGTCTGCCCTGGTCAAGCAACGCCTGGCGAGCTGAAACCATGTCTGAAATGTCCAAAGAAAGCTCAGACTATTTTGGTCTGAACATTCCGTTCATGCAGTTCATCGGGTTGCAACCCCAAGAATTTTCCCCACAACTGACCCGCACAAAACTGCCCTGGCGCGCCGACCTGACCAACAGCCGGGGCGACATTCACGGGGGCACGCTCATGAGCGCCCTCGACCTGACGCTGAGTGCAGCAGCACGCGCCAATGATACGTCCACCACCATGGCGACCATCGACATGACCTCCCACTTTCTGGCACCTGCACGGGGTTCGGTAATGTTTGAAGCCACCTGCTTGCGCATGGGAAAATCAATTGCGTTTTGCGAAGGCAAAGCACTGAGTGAAGACGGTGAAGTACTGGTCAAGGCAACCGCAACATTCAAAGTTATCCGGCCCAAAGCCGCCTGACCGACATTTCTGGTGTTAAAACACTAATTCAAACTACTTTTTAAGAGCGTTCTTAGCATGACTACAGGCGATTACTTTGACCGGGTTAACGAGACCACCAACCTGGCTGGCTCAAACAAACTTGAATTGCTCGTTTTCGAACTTTTTGACGAAGCAACACAGGCCTACAGCAGTTACGGCATCAATGTGTTCAAAGTACGCGAAGTGATGGAAACGCCCGAACTGACCAAACTGCCCAATTCACAAGACACCGGTCTGGTTGGCATGTTGCGCCTGCGTGGAAACATCATCCCCATGATTGACCTGCCCTTTTTCATGGGCTTGCAACAAAAAGATCGCCGCGCCTGCCTGATCATCACCGAATACAACAATCAGGTCCAAGGTTTTCTGGTCGATCGCATCGACGATATTGTTCGCCTCGACTGGAACCTGATCAAACCTGCACCGGCGTCTATGGGCGGTAATCTGGTCACCGCTGTCGCCGAACTGGGCGACCGTCTGGTCATGATCGTCGACGTTGAAACTATCTTGTCGCGCATTAACCCCACCGAGCATGACCAGGAACTCAACGAAGTTGAAAAAGTCAAAACAGAACGTTCACACATGGTCTTCTTTGCCGAAGACTCTAAAACGGCACAAGGGCTCATTATGTCGACCCTTGAAAAGATGGGGGTTGCCTTCCGCTCTGCCGAGAACGGCCGTGACGCCTATAACGCGCTCATTGCCATGGCCGACGAGCATGGTAACGACTTAAAAAATCACCTCACGGTTATTTTGACCGACCTTGAAATGCCCGAGCTTGACGGTTTCACCCTGGTAAAAATGATTCGTGAAGATCGTCGTTTTGATGGTATCCCCATCTTTATCCAAAGCTCGTTGTCGGGTGACTCAAACCGCGAACTCGGTCGCAAGGTGGGTGCCGATGGCTATATCGACAAGTTCAACCCCGTCAAGCTTGCAGCCACGCTTGGCGCCTACATGAAATAACAGGTCGCACGTTGTTACGGCTCCGGCGCCTTTCTGGCGCCAAAGTTTCGCGCCCTTGCCTGGGAACACGGCCAGTCAGGTTCCGTAAGCCCAGGTTGCTGATTGTCGGGTGTGGCGATATCGGGCTGCGCATCGTAGAGGGTCTGGGTAGACTGAAATCGACCGGTTCACATCATCAATCGGTTGAATCCAACCCAACAAGCACCCCCCGACGTTTGATTATCCGCGCGCTCACGTCATCACCCCACAAAGTCACCGATTTACGTTCGCTGGGTGTTACCCCGTTGCTGGGTAATCTTGACCATGCCCGCAGCCTGAAACGCCTGGCTGGCATTGCCACTCATATCCTTCATCTGGCCCCACCCGCCGCCACAGAAGGCGAAGTGCGCGACTTACGCACGCGCCGGCTGGCACAGGCGCTTTTACGCGCGCGAGGTCCAAAACCTGTGCTGGTCTATGGCTCAACCTCGGCAGTGTACGGAAACACCAACGGCGCCAAAGTTACCGAATCCAGCCCGCTAAAAGCTCAACTGCCTCGCGCATTGCGCCGGATAGATGCCGAACAGATGCTGCGACAGTACGGCAAAATGGCCAAAGCACGTGTCGTCGTCATGCGTATCCCGGGCATTTATGCCCCCAATCGCGAAGGTGGCACACCTAGAACCCGGCTGCTCAAAGGCATGCCGGTTTTGCAGCGCACCGATGATGTGTACACCAGTCATATCCACGCCGATGACCTGGCCAGAGGGTTATGCCTGGGGTTGTGGCGCGGTGCCTCGCAACGCAGCTACAACATCAATGACGATACCGAGCTGCTCATGGGCGACTACGTCGATCTGGCGGCAGACCTGTATGGTCTGCCACGCCCCCCCAGAGTCAACCGTCAGGAAGCGAGTACCTTGCTTTCACCCATGCAGCTGAGTTTCATGCAAGACTCGCGTCGACTCAGCAATGCCAGACTGAAACAAGAATTGCGTTTGCGCCTGAGGTACCCAACGGTTTCAACCGGTTTGTTATCTGGTTGAAGCCCCCGGTCAGGCGAATATCTGACATTCAACCTGACCCGACATCAAGCCATATCAAGGGTGATCGCAATCGACCGGTGACAGCATCGGATAATCGGTATAGCCCTTGGCACCATGACCGTAATAGGTTGTGGTGTCGGGTTCGTTAAACGGATGACCGTCGCGCAAACGAGTGACCAGGTCGGGGTTGGCAATATACAAACGGGCAAACGCTACAGCATCCCCGTCACCACGATCAATGGCTTGCTGCGCAGTTTCAAGGGTGTAATCACCGTTCAAAATGACGGGCCCGCCAAAAAGTTTTTTCATTTTGGGTGCCAGGGCATCAGGGCGCTGTGGTTCGCGTATGAACATGAACGCCAGATTACGTTTACCCAACTGCTCGGCCACGTAATAAAACAATGACTCGGGGTCACTGTCGTGCATGGAATGAATACCTACACGCGGCGATAGATGAACGCCCACACGACCTGAAGGCCAGACCGAACAGACCGCATCAACCACTTCCAGCAGGAAGCGTGCACGATTCTCGACTGAACCGCCATACTGGTCAGTGCGGTGGTTAGAGCCATCATGCAGGAACTGGTCAATCAGGTAGCCGTTAGCGCCATGCACTTCTACGCCGTCAAAGCCGGCTTCTTTGGCGTTCCGCGCCGCCTGAACGTAGTCCTGGACAATATCGCTGATTTCACTGACCTGCAAAGCACGCGGCACGGGATAAGGACGCTGGGGACGCAATAACGCCACATTACCTTCAGCGGCAATCGCGCTTGGTGCTACCGGGATTTCACCATTCATCAACTCGGGGTCGGAGATACGACCGACATGCCACAGTTGCAACACAATCTTGCCGCCGCGCTTGTGCACCGCCTCAGTGACACGCTTCCAGCCTTCAATGTGGTCTTTGGTCCAGATGCCCGCCGTGTTCGGGTACCCCACCGCCTGGGCAGTAATTGAGGTGGCTTCGGTAATGATCATGCCGGCGTCAGCGCGCTGGCAGTAATACAGACGGACAAGGTCATCGGGGGCACGATTCTCGCCGGCACGCGTACGTGTAATGGGCGACATGATGATGCGGTTGCTTAATGAAAGTGCACCGAACTGAACCGGTTCAAACAGATTGATCATGAAGTATCTCGTATACAGGTAAACCCTAACCGGCTAAAGTTAACACATTCTGGATTTATGCTGCAGCCTGATGGTCGATGAACTGCTTTCAAACCCCTGGCGGCTGCCCCGATTCCCGCACGAATCATCCACGCATGAGCATGGCCCTTTTACTGTGACATTGAACATTGCAGAGCTAAACACCTAAAATGATCGTTGAATTCAACAGGAATACACCATGGCGCAATTCGCGATAATCGGTTTGGGTCGTTTTGGTTCAGCGGCCTCTCTGGAACTCATGAAGCTGGGGCATTCGGTACTTGGCGTTGATACCAGCGAAAAACTTGTCAATAAATATGCCGACCAACTGACGCATGCCGTCATTGCCGATGTCAAAGACCGTCGTGCCATCGAAGAGCTTGGTCTTGATAATTACGATGTCGTTCTGGTGGGTATTGGCTCCGAACTTGAAGCCAGCTTATTGTGCGTTGTGCACCTGAAAAGTGCCGGCGTCAAGAAAATCTGGGTCAAGGCAACCTCACAGGCCCACCACAGCATTCTGGGCAAACTCGGCGTTGACCGCATTATTCACCCCGAAGAAGAAATGGGCATACGGGTCGCCCAAGCGCTCAGTTACCCGATGGTCAAAGATTACATTTCGCTGGGCAATGGTCAATTTGTTGTCGAAATTGATGTGGGCGATCGTCTGGACGGCACTACCGTACAGCAACTTTTGGTTGAATGCGAAGAAGATATCCATATTCTGATCGTCAAACGCAAAGCCGATATGTATTTCAACCCGGGG